>CAZSJP010000517.1:0-3998 GCA_964606675.1 uncultured bacterium | reverse complement strand
GCGCTCCTGCGCACGGGGTGCCGCGAGATAGCGCTGACTGGCGTCAACACCGGGTCGTGGGGGCAGGACGTCCCCGGCGGGCTCCGCGCAATCGACCTCCTGCGCCCGCTCGTCGCGCTGGACGGGGTGACGCGCATCCGCATCAACTCTATCGAACCAAATGCGATCGACGACGATCTCGTAAGGTTCCTCGCTGACAACCCGGCGATTTGCCGGCATTTTCATATCCCGCTGCAGAGCGGCTCCGACGCGGTGTTGCGACGGATGAATCGCAGGTACCGCGCCTCCGACTACGAGCGAGTAGTCGAGACGCTGGCGACTCGCGTCCCAGGCTGTGCCCTGGGAGCCGACACGATAGTCGGATTCCCCGGCGAAACGGATGGGCAGTTCGGCGATACGTGCGAACTAGTATCGAGGCTGCCGTTGACGTATCTACATGTCTTCACCTACTCCGAGCGGGAGGGCACGCCGGCGACCCGTCTCGATGGCAAAGTGCCGCGCCATGTCGCGAACCTACGCAGCCTGCAACTCCGAGAGATCGGCAGCCGAAAGAGAGCAGAGTTCCACCGGGCCCACGAAGGACGAACGGTCGACGTCCTGCTGGAAGCCTCGCGAGACCCGGACCACGGCGACCTGCGCGGGCTAACGGACAACTACATCCGTGTTCGGGTGCCGGGCGCCGACGACGGCATGGTCAACGAAATCGTCTCCGTGCGGATAGGCTCGACGGACGAACGCGGCGCCTGCGGCGTGCTTCCGCAGGGTTGCGATGGCGGCGCGCTTCAGCATCTCACCAACACCACACGGTCGGGCGCGTAGGATGGCCAAGCAACTCCCGACATTTGCGGGCCGGACCGAGAAGCGCGACGGACCGGGTACGCCCGCAGTCATTGCCGCTGCCGCCGGCACAGCCGGCTCGACAGGCCGGACTGTATACGTGGAGACGTACGGCTGCCAGATGAACGTGGCCGACAGCCAGTTGGTGGAGGGGATATTCGCAGACGCCGGGTACAGCATCGTGAGCGCTCCGGACGACGCGGACGTCATACTCGTCAACACGTGCTCGGTCCGGGAGCACGCCGAGGAGCGGGTCTTCGGGAGGCTGGGCGACCTGGAGCGATACAAGCACCGGAATCCGTCCGTGGTCATCGGAGTAACAGGCTGCATGGCCGAACGCCTTCGAGGCGAGATACCGTCCCGGTCGAAGGCGGTCGATCTTGTCGTGGGGCCGGACTCCTACCGAAGGCTGCCGGAGCTGATCGAGGAGAGCAGCGCGGCGCCCGCACTGGACGTCAGGTTCGACCGAGGCGAGAACTACGTGGGGCTCGACCCCGCACGGGGAGACGGCGCGACCGGCTGGGTGACCATCATGCGCGGCTGCAACCGATTCTGTACCTACTGCATCGTCCCGTACGTGCGCGGCCGCGAGAAGTGCGTGCCACCCGACGAGGTGGTGCGGCAGGTCGGGGGCGTGGTCGAATCCGGCTGCCGAGAGGTGTGTCTGCTGGGCCAGACCGTCAACTCCTACAGATTCGAGGAGACCGATTTTGCCGCTCTCCTGAGGCTTGTGGCCGCGGTCGACGGCATCGAGCGGATTCGCTTCACCAGCCCGCATCCGGCCCGGTTCTCGAACGAACTCGTGGAGACGATGGCCGAATTGCCTAACGTGTGCCCGTATGTTCATCTCCCGGTCCAATCCGGGCATGACGCCGTGCTTGAGCGCATGCGTCGCGGACATACGATCGCCGAGTATCTCGATCTGATCGAATCCCTGCGATCGGCGATCCCGGACGTAGCGATCTCTACGGATTTGCTCGTCGGCTTCTGCGGCGAGACGGACGATGAGTTCGAGGCTACGCGCGCGCTCGCCGATTCGGTGCACTTCGACTCGGCCTTCATGTTCAAGTACTCTCCGAGGGAAGGCACGATTGCCGCGCGGAAGCTACGCGACGACGTGCCGGAGGACGTCAAGGGAGAGCGCTTGCGCACGATCATCGACCTGCAGGAACGCATCGGTGTCGAGAGATACTCGGCTTGGATAGGCCGGAACGTGCAGGTCCTTGTGGGAGACCCGGCGAAGAAGACGCCCGGACATGTGCACGGGAGATCGCGCGGCTTCAAGTCAGTGATAGTCGCCGGCGAGTGGCCTCGGGGAGCACTGGTCGACGCGGTCGTGACGGGCGCAACGTCGCACACCTTGTTCGCCGTTCCTGCGGAGAGATCGCTCTCGGTCGGCACGGACTGATAGGCGACCGGCGCCGCGCATGCTTGGGCCTGCCGCTCGCCCCGTCTTACATTTCGGGGTCGGTGACCAGGCATGAACTGCCGGCGGGATGCGCGGCACAGTGGGAGTGAGGACGTACCGAATGCGGAGCGCATGGCGACACGGAATCGTTTTGGGCCTGATGTGCGCAGCGCTCTCTCGGGCGGCAACGGTCGAGCTTCGATACGACGACGACCGCGCCGCACGGAACATCGGTGCAACCGTTGCAAGCGGCTTCGTATACGCCAGCGTCACCGACCTCTGCCGCGGGCTGGACCTGAAGACCAAATGGAGCAGCCAGAAGCAGCAGCTGATCGTCTCCGCAGGGCGCGTAACGGCGTCCTTCACCGCCTGGAACCCAATCGTCATCGTCGATGACGTCCCCTACAACCTGCCGGCGCAGCCGATCCTGATGGGCGGCAAGCTTCTCGTGCCCGCCGGCTACGCGGCCCGTCTTCTCGACCCGATCAGCCCAGGGAGGCTGGAATGGCGCACGCGCGGCAGACGTTTCGAGCTGTCGGTGGCTCAGATCAACGTCCGGCCCGGTGCGATCGAGCAGCGCGAAAACGGCACGTTCATGTCGGTGGTGGTTCCGGCCGATCTGCCGATCGAGGAGGCAACTGGCGAGCCAAACTGGCTGCATCTGACGATCCTGCGCGGCCAGATAGACACCCGCGCGTTCCGGCAACTGCCCCTGGGCGACACCGCCGTACTTCAGGTGCTCGCCTACCAGCACCAGAACTCCGCCACGCTGAGCATCCGTCTCAAGCGCGGCTATTCATACGATCTGCGTCGTGCGCAGGAGAGCGACAGGATTATGCTGCTGTTCAGGCAGATCGAGCCGCTCCCATCGCCCTTGAGCTACCTGCGGGAGGTCGTCGAGATAGATCGCGATCAGTGGTCGATCGGGACGATCGTGATCGACCCGGGGCACGGCGGAAGGGACCCAGGGTGCGTAGGAGAGGGCGGCATATACGAGAAGGACGTGGTGCTGGCGATTGCGTCGCGGCTTGCAGACAGACTGAAGAGCGAGCTAGGGGTCGAGGTCGTCATGACCCGCACCGACGACAGGCTCGTGCGCCTGGGCAAGCGGGGCAGGATCGCAACCGGTGCCCACGGCAAGCTGTTCGTTAGCATCCACTGCAATGCCAACGAGGACAGCCGCGTAAGTGGAGCCGAAACGTATTTCCTCTCCGACGCAGAGACCGACGCGGCCCGAGCCGTGGCGCAGTTGGAGAACTCCGCGCTTCGCTTCGAGGACACGACGTCGGTGTCGAATGACGGCACCTTCGAGTGGCAGGCTGTCGGCGACATCCTCGTTGGCATGACGTCGGACCACTTCCTGCGAGAGAGCCAGGAGCTGGCCATCATGGTGCAGAATGAACTGGTCCGGAGCCTGGCAGCGCGGGACTTAGGAGTCCACCAGGCCGAGTTCTACGTCATGAAGGGCACTCTGGGCAGCATGCCGAGTATATTGGTCGAAGTAGGGTTCCTATCGAACGCGGCCGAGGCGCGGAAACTGCGCCGGACATCATATCAGCGGCGCGCGGCGGACGCGCTCTTCCGAGCCATCCGAGAGTTCAAGTCGAAATACGAAAGCGAGCTGTAGGGCGCCCGCAGCGCCGGCGGCTTCACCGGCTTGGCCATCATTCCCCAGCCACGCTCGGCGGCCATCTCGCGCAAGCCCGCATCGCGCTCGGCGGTGACCAGCACCACCGGTGGCCGGGCCTGCCAC
>CAZSJP010000516.1:0-4019 GCA_964606675.1 uncultured bacterium | reverse complement strand
CATCGAGAACGGCCTGGGCGTATTCAGCGCGTTCAACAGCGACAGCACGTTCTTCCTGGCATACCAGGACTGAGAAGCGTCGTACACGAAGTCCTACAACCCGCAGCCCAACTGACGCGCCCCCTCCGACGACCGCCTCACCAGGGGAAAGAAGAGCACGTATCGGCTTGACGAAGGGGGGCTGCTGTTCTATCATAGTGCTGCGAGGGGTCTCGTTGGGACGGTTCAGGTCAGCGCGTCAAGAGCGAAGCAGACGACTGCGGGCGAGCAGCGCCCGCGACGGCATGGCCGTCTGACGTAAGTGGTTCCGAGCTAGGAGCACAGCACAGAGCGCCTACAGGGCATCGCAACGCTGGCCCTACCTCGCCACCCCACTTGGGCCGTGCTACCAGCTGCGTCGGAGGCATGTTCGACTCATGGTCAACTATAGCGTGGACACTCTACGGCGACGTCAACTCACCGCAATCATCGCGATATTGAGCGTTGCTCTAGCGGCGATCGTGCGCGACCACCTCCCCCACAACCTAGATGCACCATCAACGATGGCCATCTTCGGCGGTCTGTATTGGCTCTTCGATAGGTATGTGTGGCGGCTGTCCTTCATGCGCTCGGCCACGGGCGTGCCCAATCTTAACGGTGAGTGGCGAGGACACTTGATGCGCAAGGACGACGAAGGCTGTGAGCAGGAAGTGGCTGTCACTCTTACTGTTACGCAGACCTGGTCGACGGCCGATCTCGTGCTTGAGAGCTGGGGGGGTGCAGAGCTGAGTCGGAGAACGATGTCCCACGCTGATGTGATCGGGATGTTCGTTCAGAACCCCAATGTCCTCATGGTGAAGTGGATGTACCACCATGCTCAGGGCGAAGGCGTGACACAGCTGCGACTGGGAAGGGCCGGCGGTGCTGACACGTTGACAGGGTACTATTACAGCACGCGCTTACGCGGCGGGGACATAGCTGTCACGCGATGCTAGGTTCGCCTCAGAGAAGCTGTTGCATGCACCACCAGATAGTCGGAGGTCCGCTGAATGACCGGTGAAGGGGAGTACCATGGCGCTGCAGTATGGCATCCCGGAGTTCACCATTTCTTCGGGGAGAGGCTGTACTATTTGCGCATCGCGTGTTCACAGTACGTTCCATACCCTCGAGGTAGCCTGGAAGAGGCGGATCCCTCGTCTCCGGTCTATCAGATACATGATCTTCTTGGCAGGGTCGGCGCCTATGGGCATTGCATCTATGAAGTATTCGGGGATGCAGACATTCTGGCGAGAGTATGGCTAACGGCGGAACGCTATCAGTCACTAACTAAAAGCCTGACATCACTATCCGTAGTCGACCGCGTTGAGCCATTTCTCTGCGACAGCGAGGATTACATATGGGCGAGAACGCTGGATCGTTGGCGCGAGATCAGTGAGGACGACATAGCCAAGAGGAGCAACGAGATCGGGGAGTGCGCGTCGGGGCTGCGGGCGGGCAATCCCATGATGGACGGGAAGAGCTGGCGGATTCTTTGGGATGAACGGCTCATTCTCAAAGTGGTGGATGAGCAGTCCAACGGATCACAGAAGGATGGACTGCCGCTCAAGTTCTTCTCGTTCCTCAGACTGACACCAAGGCTCCTTCGGAACTCGATGCGCGCTGTGGAGCAGCTGCGGACTGCCTGCGACGAGGCGGCCGGTGGTGCATCAGACCTCTCCATCTACTTGGGCAGTGGCTCCATAGGCAACTGCTTATTGAAGGGTACCACGACTGCCTACTACGGAATCTACGACATCGTGGCATCGGTCCTCACCCATCTTGATCTGGACGAGCCGCCGCGGACTCTGCTCGTCGCGTCACGTCACTGGCACGAGTCTGACGACCTGAATCCGGGGGGTGCAACCATCGACATGCGTGTCAGAACCATCTGCGCCTACTGTCTCATTCCTTTTGAGACTGTCGCCCGCCTCCTCGCCAGTGACCCGAAATGCAAGGCAATGGTCGAAGTCTACGAAGATATCTCGCCCCTCCTGTCAGTTGACGAAGAGAGGCTTCTGAGCGGATTCGTGTCGGGTCTCCTGGACGACGATGAGCCGCAACTTGAGGCAGGGCTGATATACCTGTTCCGTATAGAACGGGATCTGAAGCCCTACCTTCTGAATCGGCTCCAAAGATCATTCCCGGGCGAGCAACCGGACGCCAAGCTCAAGCAGCAGATCCGTCGCATAAGGAAGCCGGCAGCAGATGGGCAAGGGAAGGAAGACAGCAAAGCATTCGTCATTCCCAGCAACGTGAACGAGTTCACGCTGATGAACTACCTGTACTTCCTCGGCAAGCTGGGGATTGACGAAGACATCGCAGGAGACTTGGGGCAGAACTGGAAGAAACAAATACAATCCACTATCGAGCTTCGAAATGAGATGGCGCACGGCCGATTGGCAGGGCTGTTGAACGATTGGCCGCGCCTCATGAGGCGCGTGGCCCCGGCTCTCATAATCTACTATAGGTTGAGACGTATAGTAGACGGTGGTGGATGGGGCGATGAGACTGGCGTTATGGGAGGAGGTACCGAGCAGTGAATGTGCTGTGGGATGATCGGCTAGCTATAGCTACACAGGGCGCGGGGCCGTGGGCAAGCCTGCAGAACCGGACGTCTGCCGCAAGAGAGCTCGGCACAGGCGGTCTGCAGATCGATCGTCGGCGTATGTCCCTGGCCGTGCCAAATGACGCTGGCCCAGGCAGTGCATCGCGCCGAATGGGCTGGGCGAAGGGATCCTGAGTCGATCTGAGACCGTGCTCTGGCATCTTCGCGGCCGTGATCCGGCTGACCCCGCAAGCGCGTGCACCTCTGTTGTGCTTCTATCTACATAGTTGTGCCGGTCTTGGCGCATCTGGGAAGGCATCGAGTGAGTGTCTACCGGGTGAACCAGGAATACGCGGATCTATACGAGGGCCGCCGACAGGACTCGCGCGACCTGAACGAGCCCTCGACCAACATCGAGAACGGCCTGGGCGTATTCAGCGCGTTCAACAGCGACAGCACGTTCTTCGAGGCATACCAGGACTGAGAAACGTCGGGCAAGGGCTACTCGCCGTCGCTCCAGCCCGGCAACGAAACGGTCGCCTGCCCGCCCCTGGCCGTTCAAGCTCGGACCTGCCGACCGAGACCCGCGGCTCCTTCGGCCTCGCGGCCAGACAGCCCTCAGCGCGGAGTCTCTTGCGCCATAGCGGTCCGGCGAGCATACTCATGGTATGAGCGGACCGGAGCGCACGGCCGGCGTGGATCATCCGACGAGAGGCCGCGCGTGCACGGCATTCTTGTTCCTGCGGGGAGGACACGATGCTTCGTGAATGGCGGTTCAGGCGCAACATCAAGCTACTTGAGGCTGCAGGCGAGGATCTCGACGATGTTGGCTTGCTGGGAGTGTTGCTCCTCCGGCTCACCGTGCGCGGCCAGCTCGGTGTCATCCGCAGAGGTGCCAAGGCAGCACGGGCCCTTGGCAGACTTGGCGACCCTCGAGCTGTCGAGCCGCTGACCAGGGCGCTGACGTACGAGGAGTGGGACGTTCGTGAGGCCGCTGTGGAGGCACTCGGCGACATCGGCGACTCGACCTCGGTGGACGCGCTGATTGACGCGCTGGAGGGTGATGATTTCCCCGGCGTTCGATCCGGCGCTGCGTGTTCCCTTGGCAAAGTTGGCGATCCACGGGCGATCGAGCCGCTGATCGAGGCGTTTGAGAGAGACGAAGACACCCGCATTGACGTGGTCGCCGCTCTTGCCCAGCTCGACGATCAGAGGGTAGTCGAACCGCTGATCGAAGCACTCCGAGACGCGGACCGCAACGTTCGCGCAACGGCAGCCCTGCACATCGGCAAGTTCAGCGATGCCCGGGCCATGCAACCACTGATAGAAGCCCTGGGCGACGCACACGCCATCGTCCGAAGGAGCGCGGTGCTGGGCCTTGGCCGAATTGGGGGTGATTGCGCGCTAGATGTGCAATGTCAGGACGTTGTCCTCGGTGAGTCGTAGCGTTTGCATT
>CAZSJP010000515.1:0-4020 GCA_964606675.1 uncultured bacterium | reverse complement strand
GGCTGCACTACGACGAACTGCTGCTCGACCGCGACTCCTTGCTCAGTCCCGACGGCGGCGACCAGCGTTCTCTCGTCCACGATCTTGACGATTTTGCCCTCGATCATTCGTCTTTGTCCCCTATTCCCGACCTGCAGCGTACTCGAGCAATGCGTCGACGTTCTCGCTCACCTTCCGAGCCGCCGCCACGACGTCGTCCATGTCCGACTCGCTACCCAACAACACCGCCTGGCTCATCCACAGCGCCTCGGACGCGCACGCCCGTTCGGCCACCGGACAGCTCACGTTCGCGTAGTCGACGGCCTGCGCGGCGTGCTTCTTGTCGAAACGCTTCTCGCGTATCACAGGCTGATGGAGCAGCGGAATGGAGTACCCGTGGTAGAGATTGATCCCCTCGGCGCGCATGGCTTCGATGAACGTCTCGCGCAAGAGGCCACCCAGTTCGGCGCCGTCGTATCGCCAGATGAACAGGTGGTACGGATGCCGCGTCACCTCTGGCGCACGCACCAGCGGCTTCATGCCCGGTATGCTCGCAAGTCCGGCGGCAAGCCGCGTCCCGTTGGCCTCTCGAATCGCAAGCTGCTCGGGGTAGCGCTCAAGCTGGACGCGCAGTATGGCCGCGGCGATCTCCGTCATGCGATAGTTCCCGGCCAGATAGTAATGGCCGTACGCGAGGCCGTCGCTGGAGCGTCCGCAGTTCCGGAACGACTCGAACAACTCGCGCAACTCGTCGTCGTCAGTCAGCACGATGCCGCCCTCGCCGGCGGTGATGTTCTTCGACGACTGGAAGCTGAAGATACCCGCGTTGCCCAGGTGTCCGACGCCTTGCCCGTTCCACTCGGCGCCCCATGCCTGTGCGGCGTCTTCCATCACCCACAGCCCGTGCTTCTTCGCGATGGAGAGCACCGAGTCCACGTCGGCCGGCAAGCCACCGAAATGAACCGGCACGATGCCGACGGTACGAGGCGTGATCGCCGCTTCGATTGCGGCGGGGTCGATGTTGTACGTGTCGGGATGAACGTCGGCGAAGACAGGCACCGCACCGAGATCGAGTATCGGGCTAACGGTTGCGATGAACGTGTACGCCGGCAAGATGACCTCGTCGCCGTACTCCAGCTTGAGGGCCTGGAACGCCACCCGAATACCGGACGTGCCGCAGTGTACGGCGGCACCGTGCTTCGCGCCCTGAAACGCGGCGAACGCACGTTCGAACTCGTCGACTTCGCCGTCGCTCTTGCCGGCTCCGAGCCGTCCGCTCTCGATGACTCTGGTTGCAGCTTGGATTTCGGGTTCGCCGATCGTCGGCCACGAAGGCCACGTACCGGCGTGCACGGCATCTCCACCCAGAAGGGCAAGTTCGGACATTGCATGTTCCTTTGCGCGTTAGACAAGCACGGGTGCCACGGGATCACAAGACGATAGCACCCCATGGAACGGGGGTCAAGCACAACACGGGGCGATGGGGCCGCCCGGCCCACTGTGTTCCGAGCACCGAGCGGCATATCTTGCTTGGGCAACCGCGGATCGTGAGACGCCACGAACCTACAACGGAGGGCCGATATGGTCAGATACGCGAATCCGGGCGCACGTATGCCCGACACGCCAGAGTACCCGGGGGAGTACTGCGACGCACTCGTGCCGGCCACGCTCGACCTTGCCGAGCGCGCAGCCTCCGCCGTGAACGCGCTGACCGAGTGCACCGATCCGGAGTTCGACTACGAACTATACTGGATCGTCGATCTCCTGACAGATCCGCCGGAGATGTACCACACCCTCGACGACCACGTGCAGGACAAGTTCTTCCTCGCGCTGCCACAGTGCCGCACCGCCTGCGGCAGCGAGCAGAACCTCGACGTCGAGCGCCACCTGATGTGGACGTATCTCCGCAAACAAGGCGCCGACGGCATGATCTACATCCCGATCGAGGGCCGTCCCTGGGCGATACCCGACCAGCCGAGCCCGTGGGCGGGGCTTGACGAGTTGCCCACCAGCACTGAAGCGTGGGCATCGGTAGTGATGGCGGGGCGCGTGCTCGGGGCCTTCTCCGTCTACGCGACCATCGACCCGGCCGGGCCGTGGGAAGACGCGGCCCGCCGCCTCGCCGACGCGCTGAAACGATTTTGCGTCGTCGAAGGCGACGTTGCATGGCTCGCCCGCAACTGGTCCGAGCCGGACAAACCGATCGTGCCGCCCGCGGAGAAACCGGTGGGTTTCCGTGCGGCGGTGGCCGGCTGGACGGCGCAGGGCCTGCTGGAGTATCACCAACTCCTCGGCGACAACGACGCCGCCTGCCTGGCGGCGAAGCTCATGCGCTACGTCTTCCGAGATTCGGGATACTTCGGGCCAGGCGGCGAGTTCACCGTGGAGTTCCCGGATCAGCCGCACATTCATTTCCACGCGCATACATGCCAGATCATGGCCGCGCTGCAGGCCTCTCGTGCGACGGACGACAGTGAGCTATCGCGCATGGCGATGACGGCCTACGACTATGCGCTCGGACGCGGAGAGACGCTCGTAGGCTTCTTCCCCGAATGGCTGACTCCCGCAGACCCCGAGACCGGAAAGCCTGCCGGCCCGTTCTCGTCGGAGATCTGCGAAGTCGCGGACATGATCATGTCCGCCCTGCGATTCTGCCACATGGGTGTAGACAAGTGGGACGACGTCGACCGATGGTTGCGCAACCAGTTCGCCGAATGCCAACTCACCGACACCAACTGGCTCGAAGACGGCCACATGGAGAAGGCGGATCGCGATGCTCACCCGCTGCCGGGCGCAGGTTCCGACGTGCCGAAAGGGGGGACCGCCAAGCGCGTTGCCGAGCGTGCGATAGGCTCGTTCTCCGGGTGGCCCTCCGCCAACGACTTCGTGCAGGGGAACGGCTGGTCGATCATGCATTGCTGCACCGGCAACGGAGCGCGAGCGCTCTACCACGCCTGGCAGAGCATCCTGTCCGTCGACGATGGCGCGCTCAAGGTGAACCTGCTCATGAACCGCTCGTCGCAGTGGGCCGACGTTGACAGCCACGTCCCGTACTCGGGGCAAGTCGACATCCGGATGAAACAGGCGATGAAGCTCTCGATTCGGCTGCCGGAGTGGGTCGAGCCGGGCGAAGAGGTCTGCGACGTCAACGGAGAGACGCGGCCGCTGGAGCACGACGGACGTTACGCCGTGGTGGGCGACGTGGCCGCCGGAGACGTCGCGACGCTTTCGTTCCCGATACACGAGCGAACCGAGGTGCTGGAGATAGAGCGACAGCGCTACACGACCGTCATCCGAGGCAACGAGGTCGTGTCGATCGACCCACCCGGCACGAACCGACCGCTGTATCAGCGAGGGCACTACCGCGGCGGCCGAACGCTATGGAAGAGCGTGTCCACGTTCGCCCCCGCCAACGAGATCGATTGGTACGGCTGACGGTCCTAAGGGTCGGACCTAGGCATCAGCGCCAGGCGACGTGTAATGCGGCGACACCGCCCAACAGCGGTACATGGTCGACACGGCCGAATCCGGCGTCGACGAGGAGCTGGGCGACCCCTTCAGCCGGCGGGAACTTCCGTGCGGACAGGGCGAGATATCGGTAGGCCTCCCGATGTCCCGATAGCATTCCGCCGACGAGGTCGACACAGGCCTTCATGTAGAGGTGGAAGCCTGCACGCAGAACCGGGTGTTTCGGCTGGCTTGTCTCGACGATCGCGAACCGCCCCCCTTCTGCCAGCACTCGACGCACCTCGCCGAGGTACCCATCGCGTCCGCGATTCTTGAACGTCAGATTCCTGAATGCGAACGCGATCCCCACTGCGTCGAAATACCCGCCCGTGAACGGCAGATGGCCGGCGTCGGCAGCGCGGAACGACACCTTGCCGGACTGCCCCGCGGCGTCGGCCTTGCGGTTGGCGACCTCAAGCATCGGCTCGCTGAAATCCGCGCCGGCTATCTCGACGTCGTTTGGAGACATGTCGGCGAGCATCAGCGCCAGGTCTCCGGTGCCACAGCACAGGTCGAGCACGCGTCTGGGCTTGC
>CAZSJP010000514.1:0-4024 GCA_964606675.1 uncultured bacterium | reverse complement strand
GCCGGCCGCTACCGAAGACGCCAAGGGAGCCGAGGCCGACGAGAAAGCCGAGGATGCAGAGGCATCGGAAGCCGATGAGCCGGCCGCTGCAGACGACGCTGAAGTAACCGCGGAAGCCGAAGTCGATGAGGATTCCGCAACCGAATCGGACGAGGAGAAGTAGCCGGCCTCCTCATTCCAGTGCAAAGCCGAGGCGCCCGGTCGGTGAGAACGGCCGAGCGCCTCGGTGCTCCTACAAAGCATCCAGGACGAGCAGTTCTCGCCACTGCGAGGGGAGCCGATGGGCAAGAGAGTGTTGATCGCGTGCGCGGTGCTCGTGGCCTCAGTCGTGACCGCGGGTACGATTGAGGACGCAGCCCGGCTTGCAGCGTCGGGGCGCGTTGACGAAGCCCGCACGCTTCTTCGGACGCACCTGCTTTCGAATCCTGAGGACCACCGCGCGATTCTTGCGGCAGCCGAACTGGAGTTCGATGGCACGCGATCTCAGGATCGATATCGGGCTGCCTTGCGTCTGGCTCGCGACGTCGGTGACGAAGGCGCCGCCGCCGCTTCCCTCATCGCCACCGCGTATTTCTACTATGCAAGCGGCTTCTACAACAACGCGCAACGAATCGGGCGACAGGTTCGCGATCGCTACCCGGGCACGCCGGAGGCGAAGAGAGCGATCCTCCTGATCGGGCGGTCGCTCCTGGCCGCTGGGGAGGCCGGGCCGGCGGTCGACGAGCTTGAGCCGTTCCTCACCGAACCGGACGAATCGCTCAGGATACCGATCACCTACGTCTGGGCCGAAGCCGCGCTCGCGTCCGGCCAGCCGGCGCAGGTCGCCGAGGCGCTCTCACCACCGGCATGGCGGTCGCGCCGTCAGGCGATGAACCTGCTGACCAGGGCCTACCAGTCGGTGGGTACCGACCGGCAAGTGCGGAACTCGCGATGGCGGGCGCGGTTGGCGCTGCGCGCTTGGGAGGCCGAGTCGCTGGCAGCGATCAGCCGGCCCGCACCGCCGGGCCGCGCAATCGTGAGGGCCCCCGAGCCAACGAGCGAACCGGCCCCAGCCGCCTCCGAAGCCAGCCCGACGACCGCTCCGCCCGTCGCTACTCCAACGCCCGCCGCGGTATCGACCGGCCACGCTTTCTCCCTGCAAGTCGGCGCATTCGGGAACCGCGACAACGCGTCCCGGTTGCAGAAGACCATCGAGGCCGGCGGGTACGTGGTCTCGATACGCCGGACGGGGAGCTTGCATCGAGTGCTCGTCGGCGCGTTCGGGACTCGCGACGAAGCGCGCGCAGCGATCCCCGCCGTGAAGCGACTCGCGGGCACGCGCGAGGACCCCGTGCTCGTCAGGAATCCTCGCTGAGGAGCCAAGGACCTCCCCGCATGAGCACCCCCTGCACGCCAGTGAATCGCCCTGTCTCCCGGACGTGCCGCCGGGGCTCTCGATGTCGGGCAAACGGCGACGTCGAGCCGTCCGGCAGCGCCCGAACGAAAGGTTAGCCGTCACAATGGCCAAAGACAAACGTCTCACGCCCATGCTCGAGCAGTACATGGCGGTCAAGCGCCAGCACAAGGACAAGCTGGTGCTCTTCCGCATGGGCGATTTCTACGAGACGTTCTTCGACGACGCAGCCGAGCTTTCCCGCATCACAGGCGTCACCCTCACCAGCCGAAATCACGGTAAGGAGGACGAAGTCCCGCTTGCCGGGGTGCCCCACCACGCGCTGGCGACCTACAGCGACAAGCTGACGAGCGAAGGGAAGAGCTACGTAATCGTCGACCAGATCGAGAACCCGCGCGACGCAAAGGGCCTCGTGAAACGCGCCGTGACCGAGGTCGTCACTCCGGGAACGACGCTCTCGGAATCGGTGCTGGACTCACGCGAGAACAACTATCTGGTCGCCGTGGCCGCCGCCGGGGGAGTCGCCGGTATCGCGGAGGCGGATGTCTCCACGGGCGAGTTCCGAGTCACCGAGGTCGCTGAGGGCGACCTCTACCCGGAGCTCCGTCGGACAAGCCCCGCCGAAGTCGTGGCCTCGCGGACATGGATCGCCGACAACCGGGCGCTCTTCGGCGAGAAGCTCCCGGGTGTTGTTCTGACGCCGCTCGATGACTGGGCATTCGGCCTGACGGTCGCGCGTGAGCGGCTGCTCGAACACTTCGGCGTCGCGTCTCTGAAGGGCTTCGGCGCCGAACACCTGACCGCCGGAATCGGCGCGGCCGGCGCGGCGCTCGGTTACCTGCAGGACAGCCAGTTCTCGAGCCTCGATCACATCGGTCGATTATTCGTCGTCAGCCGAGCCGAATCGGTGATCGTAGATGACGTTACGATGCGCAACCTGGAGCTTTTCAGGCCGATCACGCTCGGCGCGAGAGACGCGACCCTGATCTCCGTCATCGACATGACGCAGACGCCCATGGGTGGTCGCCTGCTCCGGCAGTGGCTCGCCGAACCGCTCAGAGAACGCACCAAGATCGACAACCGACTTGACGCCGTCGGTCGGCTGGTGGAAGACCCGGAAGAACGCGCGAAGGTTCGCGCGTGCCTCGCGGGCGTCCGCGACATAGAGCGGCTCACCGCCAAGATATGCTGCGGACGCGCGAACGCGAGGGAGATGATCGCGCTTGCCGTCAGCCTCGAATCCGCTAAGCCCGTTTCGCCGCTGCTCGCCGAATCGCCGTCGCGATTCCTGGCCGAAGCCGCCGCCGAGGCTGTCGACGTGAGCGATACGGTCGAGACGATACGCTCGCACGTCGCAGACGACCCGCCCGTGTCACTCACCGACGGCGGCATCATCAGAGAGGGTGTCAATGGAGAACTCGACGAACTGCGCGACGTCGGGCAAGGCGGCAAGCAGTGGATTGCGCGGCTTCAGGCGACCGAACGCGAACGTACGGAAATCCCGTCGCTGAAGATCGGCTTCAACCGGGCGTTCGGCTACTACATCGAGATCAGCAACGCGCATCGGGATAAGGTGCCCGAGGGCTACGAGCGTCGGCAGACGCTTGTCAACGCAGAGCGCTACGTGACGCCTGAGCTCAAGGAGTGGGAGTCGAAAGTCCTCGGCGCCGAGGAGCAGTCGACGGAACTGGAGTACTCGCTCTTCGTGGATCTGCGTTCGAGAGTGGCCGAGAAGGCCGACCATCTTCAGCGGGCCGCTCGTGCGCTGGGCGCGATCGACGCGGTGTGCGGCCTCGCCGAGGTGGCGTCTCAGCGTCGGTACTGCAGGCCGAAGATGACCGACGACGACGCGATCCGGATCACGAACGGCAGACACCCCGTGATCGAGAACCTGCTGCCGGACGGCAAGTTCGTCCCCAACGATACGAACATCGACACGGGCGAGAACGAGATACTGCTCATCACGGGGCCCAACATGGCGGGCAAGTCGACCTACCTGCGGCAAGTCGGCCTGCTGACGATAATGGCGCACGTCGGCTCGTGGGTGCCGGCCGACGAAGCGACTATTGGGGTAGTGGACCGTGTGTTCACGCGAGTCGGCGCGCACGACAACCTGGCCGGCGGCGAGAGCACGTTCCTCGTCGAGATGCACGAGACAGCGAGCATACTGAACAACGCGACCCCGAAGAGCCTGATCCTGTTCGACGAGGTCGGCCGTGGAACCAGCACATTCGATGGGCTCTCACTTGCCTGGGCGATAGTCGAGTTCATCCACAACACGCCGCACCGCGCCGCCAAGACCATGTTCGCCACGCACTACCACGAGCTGGTCGAATTGGCCGATCAACTCGCCCGCGTGAAGAACTACAACGTGGCGGTCCGAGAGTGGCAGGACGAAGTGATATTCCTCCGCAAGATCGTGCCTGGCGGGTGCGACCACAGCTACGGAATCCACGTCGCCCGGATGGCCGGCCTGCCGCAGAGCGTGATCCGCCGCGCGCGCGAGGTGCTCCAGACGCTTGAAAACAAAGAAGAAAGCGTGCAACGGGAGCTGGCGCTGTCGTCGGAGAACGAGGCTGGTGGGGAGGAACCGCTCTACTCCGACCCGGGCGAGCAGCTCGGTCTGTTCGT
>CAZSJP010000513.1:0-4030 GCA_964606675.1 uncultured bacterium | reverse complement strand
CAGGGCACTCGTATCGCCCGCCAGTACCGCCATCCGAAACGCGTCCGGCTCCATCGCCGAGAGGGCTGCCAGCCCAAGCTTCGGCCCGACGCCGCACACCTCTATGAGCCGCTCGAACAGCTCCTTCTCCTCCCACTCGCGGAAACCGAACAGCTCCATCGCGTTCTCGCGTACGCTGAGGTGAGTGAATAGCTTGGCGGGTCCGCCGACCGATCCGAGCTCGGTGTACGTGGACAGCGGGATATTCACGGCGTAACCGACGCCGTTCGCGTCGATGATGGCCATGCCCGGCGTTTTGGCCGAGAGAATGCCATCGATGTGGGCAATCATGTTCGCCTCTGTCTCGACCGACCGAAGCCGCTTGCTCCGGATCGGCGCGCACTGTCCGCGTTCGTGACCTCGGTCTCCGCCGGCCTGAGCGCGTAGCAGATTGCCACGGCGAGAGCGTCGGCAATGTCCGGGGAATCGGGCTCAGAGCGCAGTTTCAGCACCTTGGCGACCATGAACTGCACCTGCTCCTTCGATGCCCCGCCCGTTCCGACCACCGCCTGCTTCACGGCCCGCGGGCTGTATTCGACAACTTCGAGGTCGTTGAGCGCTCCGAGAACCAGAACGACGCCGCGGGCCTGTCCGAGTTTGATCGCGGTCTTCGGATTCTCGCCGAAGAAAGCCTCTTCGACCGCGAGGACGTCGGGCCGGTGCTCCGCGATGAGCTGCTCGACGCCACGGTGGATGACTGCAAGCCGCTCGGGCATCGACCCCGTTCTGCCCGGCGATATCACGCCCGAATCGACGTGGGATAGAGCGTTGCCGGCCTTGTCGATCACGCCGTAGCCGGTCACGACGGTACCCGGGTCGATTCCCAGCACACGGGTGATGTTCGCTTGTCTGCTCATCCGGGCAGGCGATCGTTCAGACGGCGCTACTCGGCCATCAGGGCCGCCATCTCCTCTTCGTCCATGTCGAAGTTGCTGTAGACCTTCTGCACGTCGTCGTTGTCTTCCAGGACCTCTATCAGCCTGATGACCTGCCCGGCTTCCTTGCCCTGCACGCGTACGCTGTTCGACGGTATCCGAGTCGGTTCGGACCCTGTCATCTCGATTCCGGCTTCGGTGAGCGCCTTCTTCACGCGGTCGAGGTCCGTCAGCGGCGTCGTTATGTCGAACACGTCGTTTTCGCTGTCGACCTCTTCGGCGCCCGCCTCGACTGCGATCATGAACAGTTCGTCCTCATCCGCCGCCGATTTCTCTACCGAGATCAGGCCCTTGCTCTCGAATACCCAGGCCACGGAGCCGTTCTCAGCCATATTGCCGTTGTTCTTCTGGAACGCGTGACGCATGTCGCTGATTGTGCGATTCCTGTTGTCGGTCAGCACTTCCACCATCACGGCGACTCCGCCTGCGCCGTAGCCTTCGTAGATGATATCCTCGTAGTTGACGCCTTCGAGTTCGCCGGTGCCGCGCTTGACGGCGCGTTCCATGTTGTCGCCCGGCATGTTCGCTTCTTTCGCCTTGTCGATGGCGGTGCGCAGCCTCGGGTTCGCTGTCGGATCGCCGCCGCCTTCGCGCGCGGCTACGGTTATCTCTTTGATGAGCTTGGTGAACATCTTGCCACGCTGAGCGTCTGCGCGCCCCTTCTTGTGCTTGATGTTGGCCCATTTGGAGTGTCCGGACATCTCTCAAGTCCTCCAGGATATGTGCGGTGTCGGTTGCATCATGATGCGGCGTACGAGCGCGCCGCGGTCGGAGGAGGGCGATGCGTATCCCGGGCCAGCAGATGGCCGACTCGGAGCAGTATCTCGAATCTGGTCCTCATCTAGTCGTTCTCCGGCTCGACAACCACTTTCATCGCGCCCGATGATGCACGGTCGCGCGCAAGGGCGAACCCGTTGGCAACGTCGCTCAATCTCACCCGGTGCGTGATGAGATCGTCGAGCTTCAGCCGCCCCGACGAGGCCAGGTCGACCCTCGCTTGGAAATCCGCGAACGTGTAGTTGGCCGCGGAGCGCAGCGTCCGCTCTTGCCCGAGGTCGGTTACGCGGAAACTCATCGTCTCCGCGTGCACGGCGAGCATCGCCATCGTGCCGCCGGGCGCGAGTATGTTGCGTCCCTGCTCCAATGTCTCCGGCTCGCCAACGGTCTCGACGACTGCATCGACTCCCCAGCCGCCGGTGGCATCCACGACCCGCTCCGGCCAGTCGGGCGAGGCGGTTGCGTCGAAGAAGACTGCTCCGGACGACTCCGCGAGCGGGCGCGGCCGATCGGCTACGTCCACGCAGTAGACCGTGTTTGCACCGCGAAGCATCGCCAGCCTCGCAGCGAAGACGCCGAGCGGCCCCGTGCCGATCACGGCCAGCGTGCCTCCCGGCTGAAGCTCGGTCCGTTCGAGCGCATGGAACGCCACTCCGGCTATGTCCAGCAGCGTGGCGTCGTCGAATGACATGGAGTCCGGGATGCGATAGCACCTTCTCGCCCATGCCCGGCAATACTGAGCCATCGCACCCGGGTAGAAGTCCATCTCGCCCCAGCCGGCTCCGTGTCCGGTGTGGATCGTGTTAGGGCAGAGATGCTCGCGCCCCGTCCGGCATGCGCGACACGTTCCACACGTATCGAACGGGGCGACCACCACGCGCGCGCCGATCCAGTCCTTCAGCTTGTCGGACCCGGCCTCGGTCACGACGCCGCCGAACTCGTGTCCGAGCACCATGTTCGGCGGATTCGGTTCCGGCCGTCCGAGCGTGTGCAACGCCCACGGGTTCTCACCGTCGAAGTAGCGCAGGTCCGAGCCGCATATTCCGCAGGAGGCCACCTCGACGAGCACTTCGCTCGTGCCGATCTCGGGCACGGGGATAGATCTGACGCTCAGTCTCCCAGGTGCTTCGAGCACCGCTGCATTCATCGTGCCGGACAAGCCCCAAATCCCTTTTCGACGTGTACGTTGTCGGTCTGGCGATATCTTCACAAGGGTACGACAGGGACATACTTCGCGCCAAGATTCGGTACATTCACTCGATGGTCGTCGCCGCAATCGGGTAGCGGCGCGCCAGGTCTCCATACTGGAGGACATCCGATGGACCGATTCGATCAGCTCCGAGACGCAGTCATCCCGCTGCTTGAACCGTACGGTCTCAAGCGACTGGCCGTGTTCGGCTCGTATGCCCGCGGCGATGAGGAGCCCGACAGCGATATCGACCTCTTGGTCGAGTTCGAGGAACCGCCCAGGCAAAAGCTGGGGCTGTTCGAGTGGGTACGCCTGGAGCGCGAAATGGGCGATAGGCTCGGCAGGGAGGTCGACTTGGTGGATGCAGAGGCGCTGAAGCCACGCATCCGTCCCTACGTCGAGGAAGACCCGAAGGAGGTCTATGGCGAGGCATAGTGTGGCCGCCATGTTGGCTCGCGCCGGCGTGTTTGCGTACGTGGTGGTAGCGTCCGTCGCGCTCGCCGACACCGAAGTCAGCGGCTCCATCACCACGACGACGTGGACGAAACCCAACAGCCCGTATCGTGTGGTCGGGCCGATCGAGGTGTCTGGCGACTTGCGGACGGAAGCGACCGACACGCTCACGATCGAGCCCGGCGTGGACGTGTTGTTCGACGTGGACGTGCCCTTCGTCGTGTCGGGGCTGATCGATGCCCGAGGCACCGAGACCGATAGCATCCGGTTCATGCCGAGCGAATCGAACGATTCCGGTCGGTGGGGTGGGATAGTGGTAGGGTCCAGGCTATACGGCAGCTGGCAGTCGATCGATCTGGCGTACCTGCGGATCAGTGGAGCACGCGGGGACTATGGCGGCGGCATCTCGGCCATCTATGGGCCTGTGGGCGCGGTACCGACCCTCCGTATCTCGAACTGCGTGATCGCCGGGAACCGTGCGGAGTTCGGTGGCGGATTGGCCATCCAAGACACCAGGTCGGTCGCCATAGACAACTGCACCATCGTTGACAACGTCGCCGAGGTCGATGGTGGCGGGCTGATGCTGCCGTACTCGTCGTATCCCGGCGTTGCCTGGACAGTGACAAACTGTGTGATC
>CAZSJP010000512.1:0-4045 GCA_964606675.1 uncultured bacterium | reverse complement strand
AGCGCACCGAACGCCTCGGCCGTGTTGGCGAGGTGGGCGTCGCCGATACCGTGGAATGCGATCACGGCCCACTTCCCTTTCGTGCGCGCTTCTTCGGCTATGCCGATCAGGTCGCTGCCGGTTCGTCCGACGGGCATCGGCGCCCAGACGCAGGCCAGGTCGACGCCGACCGGATCGTTCGTCGTCACTCCGTCGCCCAGCCATCTTCCGACGACGTAGTGCTCGGCGACCGCAGGGACGTAGCTTTGCCGCGTGGTCCCGCTACCGACGTGCGTTTCGCCGCATGGGTACGCGTACGAGTGCTCCTTCTGCTCCGGGATGCCCTCTTCCAGGCGGCGTTTTGCCTCCGCAACCTGCTCCCGCATCTGGTCGAACGTTAGCATGTCGAGGTTGATCGGACTGAATCCCAGATTTCTGGAGCACGGGTGAGTCATGCTGTGGTTGCCGATCTCGTGCCCGGCCAGCGCCGCGGCCCGCCAGTCATCGGGGCAGCGATAGAATGGCCCGTCGTCGCCCATCGACAGGTAGAACGTGCCCTTCAGACCATGCTCGTCGAGCATCGGGATCACGGTGTCGATGCTCGATTGTGGCCCGTCGTCGAATGAGAGCGACACCGCCCCCAGCGCCCCGTCGGGCCAGGCGAACGATCTATCGGTCATCTGTGGATCCTTTTTGTCTGCCGGCGCTGCGGAGTCAGGACTTGTGCGGGCGGCGATGACAGAGTATACGTGGCCCGATTCGACGGATCAACACGACTGCCGGCGCCGGCGTGGCCGTAGTCGGGGCCGGGCCGCGGTCTTGCCCTCATATCGGCTCCCCGCTGACGCCTATATCACGAACATGGCCTTGAGGGCCACCCGCTTCGTCCACGTGTCGGCGCTTGGGTCGCCGACGATGAGGAACAGGTCGAGGCCACTGCGAACGACCTGGCGGAAGGTGGCGTATCCGTTGAGATGGTCGCCGACGTCACCGTACGTGAGCGGCCACTTCTGATCGCTGTCGATGTAAGACAGCCGTCCCGATATCGCGCGCTCGGGAGAGATATCGTATTGCAGGGTGCCGATGACCTGCACGCTGTGCTCGATGCCGCCCAAGGGTCTGTCGTCGTCGTACCCGAACGGGAACTCGCGCCGTTGGTACTGCGTGCGCAGCGCCGTGCTGAGGGCGCCGAGCGCTCGCGCGCCCTGCGAGGCGCTGACGAGCAAATAGTCGCCTCCTTCTACTCTCCCGAATCGCACGCCCACGTCGCCGCCGCTGTAGAGCGTGTTGTCATTCCACCATAGCATGACTTCGCCCTTGCGGTCGTGATAGGGCGGTCGCTCTTCCTCGCGGTATTCTGTGCCGATTCCCGCCCCCGGAATGATGCTGATCCAGCCGCCGACCTTCGCGATTCGGGTGTAGAGCACTCCGCTGCCTATTTTCGCTGCGATGTCGCCGTCGACCCGCTCGGCGTACCGCGCGAACCCCTCGATCTCCAACTCACGGAACCAGTATCGGTCGAACTGCCGGTCGTATTCGAGGTGAATCGAAGCATCGCGCTGGTCGGACTCCTGCATGTCGGTCAGGCCGTCGAACGCCATGAACCCGGGGCTGAAATAGCGGAACTTCAGATTCGCGCCTATCGATCCGTTGCCGCCGAAGCGGTCGAACCGCGCTTCGAAGTGTGTGCCGTCGCCGATGCCACTGCCGGTGTCGCTCGCGGTGCGGCTGAATCCCCCCTGCATCACGTAGTATTCGGTGCTGTTGCCGGAGAGTCGGCTCTTCCTGATCTCAGAGACTACTACGACGTTGTCAGTGGCAAGCGGGGCTTCGTCGCGCCGTGGAGCGTCTTTTGGCCCGTGCCACCACGTTACGTTGTGCTCCATCTCGAGACGCGTGATCGGCTGCCAGTACCATGCGCCGGCGAGATGGTTCACCTTGTTCCTGTCGTACGCGTCGATCAGCCCGATTCGGTGGTTCCCCAGCTGACCGAACATCTTGCCGCCAGTGTACATCTCCTCGATGCGGTTGGTGTAGAATATCCACGAATCGGGGAAGTATCGTTTGCCTTCCGCGAAGAACGGGCGATTGTCGTCGCGCCACTGTTCCGTGTACGAGAAGTCGAGCCCGAGGATCTCGTTCTCTACGTTCCGGAAGTCGGGGTAGATGGTGCCCACAACGACCGGGCCGGCTGCCGTGGTGTATTTCATGTCGATGCCGGCGTACGCTTCAACCCAAGCCTGTTTCTCGTCGGCCACACCGTCGTCGTCTTCGTCGACTATCGTCTCGGGCAACTGCATGACGATGTATGGCATGAACATGGGGCGCCTGTCCTGCTCCGGCCACACGATCCCCAACAGGTCGCCCGCTCTGGTGCGGTCGAACTCCGCGCCCATGTTAGGCCACTTGATGGCCTCTTGCGTGCGCTGTATCCGCCGGAACAGTTGCAGGCCGACGACGTGCCTGCCCGCGGGCTGGTTGAACAAGATCAGCGGCACGGAGAACTCGGCCGACCAGCCGGCCGAGTCGATCTGCGCCGTCGCGGTCCAGTCGCCGCGCCATTCGGTTTTGCCGGCGCTGCCGCCTGGGATTCGTTCGTCCTGGGTGCCCCGCGGATTCACGCGGAATACGTAGCCTCCCCGGAAGCGGTGCTGGTGCGCGACGTCGATCTCGAACGCTATGTAGTCGTCATTGAAGAGGCTCGCGCTCCGCACGGTCTGCTCCATTGCGAGCTGATCCGTGTGGCGATCGAACAGCCTCGCCGCGAGGTACAAGTGCGTACTGTCGTGGGCGATCCACGCGATGGTGGCTTCGGACGGTGCGCGGTCGAGGTCGGGCTCGTAGAAGTCATCCAGCCGGACGGCGGATTTCCAGACCTCGTCGTCCAGCCGACCGTCTACCCGGGGAGGCGTGGCGGTGTAGACCGACGTTACCAGCGGATGGTCGGTCGTCGTGTAGTCGACTCCCCGCTCGGCGGCCGGCGCGCGCGACGGAGTTGCCAGGAGGAGGATGAGCGTGCAACAGATCGTGGCGAGTCGGTGTGTCCATCGGTTCTGCAATGCTACGTACTACCTCTCTGCGTGTATGGTGCCCCAACAGTCCGGAGATTCCCCATATGCGCCAATCGGAGCCGCGCCGAGCGATGCACGACACAGTCCTAACATAATAAGATAGAGGGTGATAGGCTGGGACCAACCCCTTCAGCGCTTTGCGGCAACGACGTCCGTGCCCACCGCGCGTGAAACTTCGGACACGCTAGCGTCCCGGGCTTGACCTGCTCCGTGTAGGCGTTATCTTCTATAGCAACTATAGAAGGTCATGACAACTATAGCAGCTGGCTCAGAATGACGGATGGCGAACGAATCAAAGAAAGGAGGGATACCATGATAGAGAATGCTGTGATGTTCTCGATTGGTTCATGCTCGACTCGACCAAGAGGAAATAGACATGCCCATCTCTATATGCAACACCCGAATCTTGATGTCGCTCGTGGCCACACTTGCATTGTCGGCGGGGTTGGCCGCCGCATCAACCTTGATCGTCGGCGGGACGATCGCGACAAATGAGCCCTGGAATGAGGCGAACGGCCCGTACAGGGTCGCCGGTCAGTGCACAGTCGCAACGGGCGACACGCTCACAATCGGCCCCGGCGTCGACGTGCTGTTCGATGCCGACGTGCAGCTCGTCGTCAGGGGCGCCCTGCACGCGGTTGGCACCGAGGCCGACTCGATCCGTTTCCTGGCGAGCGCAACGAACGACTCCGCCGAATGGGGTGGCATCCGGATCTCCGGCGACGACAGCAGCACGATTGCGTACGCACGCGTGAACGACGGGGACGCAGACGGCAGCTACCCCAGCTACTATGGCGGCGGTATCTACCTTGGCGGTTTCGACGACCCGCGCCTGGGGATGTACAACTGCGTCATCAGCGGCAACGCGGCTGGGAGTGGCGGGGGGCTGTACATCGGCAGAGGCACTGCAACCCTCAAGAGATGAACGATCATCGGCAACACGGCTTCGCGCTACGGCGGCCTCAACGACAAAGGACAGTACGCGACGACGATAT
>CAZSJP010000511.1:0-4060 GCA_964606675.1 uncultured bacterium | reverse complement strand
AGCCATGACGTCATCCTGCGATGTCAGCGATGCGGCTGTTCCGCTCTCAGGCTTGTTGTGTCTCGATGAGGTCTGTTGCGGACGATGTCTCGCACCCGGTTGCCGATCTGTGTCGCGGACGACCATATTCTGCCGGGGCGGCAGGGCGGCCGAGCTTGCCATAGTCGACCTGGGCACAGCGCGGCACTACTTAGCGGGGGTGAACATGGAATCGGCTCTGAAATGGCTGAAAGCCGGGTACATCGCCGGCGCAGTGGCCGACGCGATTGTCGGCGTGCTCATGTTGATACCGAGCCGCATGGGCGAACCCGATTTCAGGTACGCGATGGGGCTGGGGTCGGTGATGATGTTCGGATGGTCGGCGCTCTTGATATGGGCGTACGCCAAACCGATGGAGCGCAAGGGCGTGCTCGCCCTGACGGTCTTCCCGGTCATATCCGGGCTGGTCGCTTGCGGAGTGTGGGCCGTAGCGACCGGCTTCTTCCCGTTGCAGAGGATCGTCCCTGTCGCCGTGCACGGGGAGGCCCTGATGGCTCTGATGAGCATCGGATATCTGAAGGCGCGAAAGGCCGAGAACGAGTGAGAGGAGAGGGCCGATCATGACCAACCCGATGCACCAGGCGAACATGACACGCTGGAACGCCTGGTCGAAGTGGTGGGCAGAGGGTGCCGACGGCAGAGGAACGTGGCGGCGGTGTCCGTCCGAGCCTGAGCTAGTCTTGTCGGAGAGAGAGCTTCACTATCTGCGCGACGTCGGAGGCAAGCGCGTCTAGCACTGGGTGCGCTCGCCACGTTCGCCGAAGCGCTCCCCGGCTGAAAGGCTTCCTCGCATTCTACGCGCCGGCCGGATTGCTCAGCGGCAAGGCTTCGATCTCCGTGCTTGTCTTCCTCGGCTCACGCCTCATCCTGGAACGGGTGTGGCGAGATCGGACCATCATCGACACCCGTAGGTGCGTCGCATGGTCGGCCCTGATGGTCGCTTTGGGCCTCCTCGGCACGTTCCCGCCGTTCTTCCACGTGTTCGGACACTGATGGTAGCATTTGGGAGCATGACCTTGTTCGTTACCGCGCCCCCCTTGCCATAGCCTCGCTCAGACGATACCGTTGTCTCACCAACGCACTGATGTGCACATTCGGGGAGGAATGCATGCAGCGAAGTGTCTCGACTGTCCTGGCCGCCTTCGCGGTGGCCGCCTGGAGCAGCCCCTCTGCCCAGCCTGTCGACAGCTTGCCCACCGCGGTGCCTGGGCCTCCCAGGACGGAGCCAGCGGCCAGTGTACCCGCAGTGCAGCCTGAAGTTTGCGCCGAGGTGGACAGCGCCGACTTCCGGAACTCCCACGACGATTATGTCTGCTCCGGCTTCCCGTTTGGCGCAGTTGTCGGTGTGATGTGGCCGCTCCGTGGACCGTCTGACGTCGGCTTCGAGATCGGGTATACGGCCGCTTCGGATGAAACCTGGGGCCTCTGGGGCGCAAGTGCGGTCGCGGTATGGAATGTCCACACCAGCCCATACTCAGGAATCGACACCTATTTCCAGTTCACCGCAGGGGTCATCGGTGGCGAGACGGTGAGCCACCACGATAAGTGGGATGATCGGAACGCATTCGTGTACCCGTGGGGAAGCGTCGGTGTCGGTCTTCGGTACGGCCATGTCGGCATCGTCGCGCGCGTCGTGACGTGGCCCATGTTGGCACTGTCGTACCATTTCTGATCCATGCCTCGTGCGTCGTGCCCTTCGAGCACATTGGGCGATCCCTGCGGGAACTCGAGGGCCGGTGTTGGCAACCTGTTGTAGGAACCACGCTTGCGTCGTCGGCGTGGCTGCATTCCTGCCTGCGCGGACATGGCGTTGTCAAGAGCCACGACATAGGTGGCGAGTTGTGCCACGACATGGGTAACACATCGGCACGGGGTAACCGAGACGCAGGGCGTAGCACGGCGCGACGGTTCCCTGGCCCTGTGTCGGCCGATGGTGTGTGTGACGACGGGCGCGGAGACCGCGCCCCTACGGCCAACGTTGGGACAACTCGTTGGTACGCCTCCATCCCTGGCCCGGCTCTCGGACATTTGTCCGTATCGCCCGCCCAGCGGCACGTGATGTCGTGACAGTCCCTCTCTCTCCTCGCGCGAGCGAGAGGGACACGTGCGCGTCTGCGCGCGAGGGCTAAGGGTAGCGGCCCGTGGGGCCGCCTTGGGAGCTCCCTTCGGGGCTCCCGAGGGGTGAACCCGGAGCACGATCCGAGGACGTAGCGGATGCGAGTACTTACGCGTGGCTGTCGACGTTCGACCATGCACGGCGTAGCACCCGGCGAGTGTTGTGCCGAGGAGTCGATGGTGGTGGGCGCCGACCCCGTCGTCGGTCTCACGAACCTCCACTTCTCTCGCCGCAAAGGGCGGAGCTCACCATGACCAACCCGATGCACCAGGCCAACATGACACGCTGGAACGCCATCGCCCGCAGGTGGGCCGAGGGCGCCGACAACCGCGGGCTATGGCGAAGATGCCCGGCCGAGCCTGAGCTAGTCTTGTCGGAGAGAGAGCTTCACTATCTGCGGGACATCGCGGGCAAGCGCGTCTGTGTTCTCGGCAGCGGCGACAATCAGGCCGTGTTCGCTCTCTCCGGCCTCGGCGCCGCGGTGACGTCGGTTGACATCTCACAGAATCAGCTCGATTTCGCGGCGGAACGAGCCGAGGAGCTCGGTCTCTCGATCTCGTTCGTCCAGTCCGACGTTGCGGACCTCTCGGCATTCGACGACGGCTCGTTCGACATTGTCTACACCGGCGGGCACGTGGCGGTGTGGGTCTCCGATCTGCGGAAATACTACTCCGAGGCCGCGCGCATACTCGCTCCTGGAGGCCTGTTCGTGGTCTGCGAGTACCATCCGGTCCGCAACGTATGGAAGGAATCCGACTGCGAACTGGTCGTCGAGATACCGTACTTCGAGCGGGGGCCGTTCAGGTACGAATCAGCGGAAGATGTGCTTCAGAGAAAGCCGGGGAAGTTCGAGTCATACGAGTTCTACTGGACGGTGAGCGACTACATGAACGCCGTGATCGCTATCGGAGGCACAATAGTCGAAGTGGACGAGTTCGGCGACACGAAAGCCGACTGGGAGACCGCGCCTCTCGACGGGTTGCCTGAGTACCTTCTGATCGTGTCGCGAAAGGCACCTGCACACGGAGCGCGAGATGCACGAACTGACGCATGACGTCGTCGTTGTCGGCGGCGGAACGCGCCGGATGCCGTTGGGAACCACTGCCGGAGATGGGAGGCCGATTTGCACTCGCGGCGTACGACCTATCGTGTGTCCTTCGTGTGGACCTCCGTCGTCTCTGCCTTGCTCGGTAGTGTGCCCGTGACGATGGCGGACGCGGGCGATCGCGTGTTCCCCGGAGCTTCTTGGGAGGAACGCGGACCCGCCGGTTGCGGATTGGTGGCCGGCCCGCTCGACTCCATCGCGGCGCTACTGGGCGGGCGCGGCTGCGTTGTTCGGCACGGATACGTGGTGAAGTCGTGGGGCGATCAGGCGGCGACTGGCGGTTGGATGTCGTCGTCGAAGCCCGTGATCAGTACGCTGCTGTTCTTCGCCGCCGAGGAAGGCAGAATCGCCGGCACCGACGCGCCCATCGGCGAGTTCGGCTGGGAGCTAGGCGCACACGACGCCAGGATCACGTTCCACCATCTCGCCAACATGATCGGCGGCTACGCCCGGCCTGAACGACCGGGTGAGGCGTTCGCGTACAACGATTTCGCCATCAACCTCTACCGGCTCACGCTCTTCGATCGCGTATACGAAGACGACCCCACGGCGGTGGCGAACGACCCCGACCGCCTCGGAGCGCTACAGTTCGAGCACGGTCTGTCGTTCACCGACCGGGCGCACGTCATCGCCTCCGTGCGGGACTTCGCGCGCCTCGGATGGTTCTGGCTGGGTCGTGGCCGATGGCACGATCGGCAGTTGCTCGATGCGCGGTTCTTCGAGGACTACGTGCGCCCGCACGTCCCAAAGCTTCTCCCGCACACTCAGGAGGCAGAGACGGACGACTACCTCGGTATCGG
>CAZSJP010000510.1:0-4064 GCA_964606675.1 uncultured bacterium | reverse complement strand
CGTGCAGTCTAACGCCGAATGTACGTACCAAGAGTGCGATTGGCAAGCGACGATGGCTCGAATTCGGTTGCAGTATGCAGGTCCCGGGACACGTTGATCGCTGTATCGCACCGAATGTATACGGGTTTGCGTCGCGTCTCGATTTCCCCGCAGAGATGTCGTTTTTTTCTGGGCGCCGCCGAATCGTTGCATGCCCGGTCCAAATGGCGACTCGAATGCAGCCGTGGTGCCAGCGGGCATAACACGTTCTTGCCGCACCGGTTACAGCCACTTGCCCGACGCAACGCCGCTTAGGGCATGCGCGATTTGCCGGGGGGGGGCGCCTCCGATGGAGGCCATCCTCGTACGGCTTCCCCGTGGTTGCAGGTCGGCTTCGTTCCCACAAGGCGCGAACGGACGGCGATGCGGGTGCTCCCGCGCGTCCCGGCTTGACGGGTAAGGACTGCGGCGGTAGTGTTCCGGCGTGAGTGGGCATTAGAACGGCGCCGGAGCCGGCGCTATGCGCCCAAGAGGCGCGAAAGGAGGGTCAGATGGAATTCCTGGGCAAAATCAGTGGAAAAGCCGTAGAAGACAAGCTCAGCACGTTCGGCGAGGTGTACGGGGAGGTGCTTGTGGGGCTGCACCGGGACCTTGGGAAGCAGAGCAGTCTGCTCGAAGACTGCAGGCAACAGCTTGAGGCCCAGACCAAGCATATTGGGCGGCTACGAGCTACCTGCAGACTCTCGTACGCCTTCGCTTTGCTGATCGGAGTCGTAGCATGCTTCATGCGTTAGAGGATCTCGCCGCGCAGTATCGTGCGAGCCGCAACTCCGATGAACCCATAGCGGACTCAGTGATGGGCCTCTACAAGAGGTACATCAAAGAGATGGAACAGCCCTTGATGGACGCCGCAGGCGCAGCCGCAGCCGTCTCCGCGCTGTTCCTTAGTGACGAGATCGATATGTCCCAAGTGACCCCTCAGATGGAGGAAGCTTTCCGGCTCGCGTACCCAACCATCGACCTCTCGACTTTAGCGGATCGCAGCCCTGCTGAGGTCGAGGGGTTCCTTTCTGCCTGGAAGGGGAAGTACTTCGAGATCCTGGTCAGAGATGATCTGAATGCCGGTGAGTGGGTCGGCGACATCCACTTGAGCCCCGGGCAGACTGCGGCATTGGCTGAGACGGCCACACAGCCGGGATGGGATTTGCAGATACTCAACCCGGACGGATCGGTTGCTGATGAGCTCCAGCTGAAAGCCACGCAATCCCTCGGCTACGTGAAGGAGGCCCTGGAGCGCTATCCCGACATCGGTGTGCTGACAACGGACGAAGTCCTGCAGTCTGGCGGGGACGCCGTGGGCGGTCTCGTTCCCAGTGGCTTTCTTGAGTCCGAGCTCGACGAAACCATCCGCGCTCCGATGGAATCCCTGCTCGACGCAGGTCTGGAGGAGTTGGCCGAAACCGTATTGCCGATTCTACCATTCGTTCTCATTGTGGGGGGTGAGGGGCGAGAAATGCTGATGGGCCGCAAATCTTTCGATCATTCGATGCAGGACGGCCTGTATCGGGCGTCGAAGACAGGCGCCGCCATCGGGATCGGTGCGCTCGTGGTGTTTCTCGATGGAGGCCTGTTGAGCCTGCCTGCATCGTTTCTGGTCCGTGTTGGGTTTGATCGATACGATGCGGCTGGCAGATCGATCACCTCCCTCGACAAGCGAATCGGCACGCTTCGCCAGCTCACGGCATAGCTTCGGCGGCTCGCAGACCGGACGAACGTGTTCGCCCGTAGGGGAGCCGCACGACGCCGCTCGTAGGGCCAACGGCTGATATGGGGCTGCTGGCAGGAAGGTACCGATGGCACCCGCATGGGCGGATCAGGCACGCTGATCGCTGTATCGCACCGAATGTATACGGGTTTGCGTCGCGTCTCGATTTCTCTCAGAAGAGCGTTCTTTTCTTGCGTCGAGGCTGAGCTTCCCTTGCGCAAGGCGCGAACCGATGGCCGTACCGGTGCTCCTGAGCGTTCCGGCTTGACGGGCAAGGACTGCGTCGGTAGTGTTCCGGCGTGAACGGGCCGCTTCTTCGAGCACGCACTGGTTTGCGTGAGGCAGGGACCTCAATGACGAAAGACGACCTGGCGGGCGAATGGCGCGAGCTCTCGTCGGCGTGGATCAGGGAAGCCAGGGAAGGTAGGAACGCGAACCGCACCGGACTGCTCGACGGACCGATGCTTGAAGCATGCGGAGACGTCTCCGGTCTCAAGGTGCTCGATTGCGGGTGCGGAGAGGGGCGGTTCTGCCGGATGCTGGCGGGCCGCGGCGCGAGGTCCGTCCTCGGGATCGACCTTTGCAGGCCGATGGTAGCGGCGGCATGCGAATCTGAATCGGAAGTCGAAGAGTACCGAGTTGCGGATGTCCAGGACTTGAGCTTCCTCGGCAGCGGCACGCTCGACCTGGCCGTGTCATATCTGAACCAGTGCGATCTGCCGGACTTCAGAGCGAACAACCGGGAGGTGTTCCGGGTCCTGAGACCCGGCGGGAGATTCGTGGTCGCGAATCTGCATCCGATGAGGTCCGCCGTGGGTGGATGGCACAAGAGCGAGGACGGCGAGAAGATGCACGTCGTTCTCGACCGGTATTTCGATGAGAGCACGCGGCATTGGAGGATGATGGGCGCCGACTTCACGAACTTCCATCGGACGTTGTCGACGTATCTGGATGGGTTCCTCGAATCCGGCTTCTCCCTGACGCGACTCACGGAACCAACCGTGGCGGAAGAGAAACTGGAGACCTACCCGGAGCTTGCCGACGAACTGCGTGTCCCCAATTTCGTCATATTCGTTCTAGAGAAGCCGCTCTGACGGCGCTTGCACGAGCGGCTCAAGCGCGTCGGCAGATGCTGACCTCGGCTAAGGATCCATCAGATGCATGAAACCGAATGGGCAACCGTGGTCGAGGACGACCGGTCGATCAGGGTCGAAACCGACCGGCTCGAAGCCGTCATCCCCAAGCGGGACCCGAAACATTGGATGACGGGAATCGAGAAGGGATCGTTCGTCGACAAGGCCACCGGCTTCCGCGAGATCGGCGACGGCCTGATGGTCGTCGATTGGCTCATGGAGCCGGGCAGCGACGAGGGCTACGACGATCGCGTCATCGCGACCGATGGGCACGGCGTCAGCAGGTACACCTGGTACGAGAACGAGACCGATCCCGACGGGCGGGAATACGCGCGAATGGCCCATGGTCGCAGCCATCGCAAGCGCATGGTCGAAGGCCCGCAGCTTTGCCACCGGATGAAGCCCGTGCAACCCGACGTCATCCGCGGCACGGACTTCGTTGCGGTCGAGACGTCGTACGAGTTCGAGTACGCCGCCCCTGGCCGCAATACCGGTTCGCGCTGGACGCAGCTCATCGTGTTCCCGAGAGGCGAGAGATACTTCGTGCTCATGGACCGGATCGACTGCGTCAACGATTCAGACGAGATGTTCCTCCGCAACGACACGCCGGGCTGCATCCGCCACGTGAACGGCAACACGTTTGGCGAGATCTACCTCAGCTATCTGAGCGGACCCGACGGCCTGCGCATCCCGTCGACCGAGTTCCTCACGCCGTTCCCGCCCGACCTGAAGTTCGGCTATCGTCGCGACCTGAACGCAACGCCGGAGCGTTTCATCCGCGCGTACCACCTGCGAGACACGACGACCGGCGACGACGGCCCATGGTTGGCCGGCCTGACGCTCGAGCCGTCGGTGGTCTACGAAGCGTGGTGCAGTCAGCGGCCCGGCGACATCATCGTCATGATCGAAGAGATTCACGGCAGGCCGATCAGGGTCGGCGAGTCCTTCAGCGCGGCGCACGTCGTTGGCTACTTCGATACGATCGACCAGATGAACGAGACATACGATCGCTACCAGGGGCATACCGCACTAGTGGCGGACGAAGCGGGCTGGCGGCTGGTGAGGTAGAATTCCGCCGCATTGCATGAGGAGACACGGAGATGGGGAATGTCGAGATGTTCGCAGGCAACCAAGAGATGGAACCCATACGGATCATCGAGCTTCCACCGGTGAGGATGGCCCGTTCC
>CAZSJP010000509.1:3521-4066 GCA_964606675.1 uncultured bacterium | reverse complement strand
CGTCCCCTCAGACGTGAACCTACCCGGTCGCAGCTACGCGTCCACGCTTCGTGGCGGTTCGGAACAAAGCGCATCCGGGTGGGATGACGTGACCTTCCACGAGTACGAGGGCACACGCGCGATCCGGACGCCGGAGTGGAAGTACGTCCGGCGCTTCCCGAATGGACCCGACGAGATGTACCGCCTCTCGGACGATCCGTGCGAGCGCGAAAGCCTCGCGGGTGTACCGGCGCACGCCGAGGAAGAGGACGCGTTACGGGAGCGCCTGGAAGGGTTCTTCCATCGCTACGCCGATCCACGATACGACCTCTGGCGGGGCGGTGAATCGAAGGCAGGCCGGCAGATTCCCGAACTGGCGGACATCGCCGGCCGCAGGTCGTGAGCCCGCCCGTCCGACCGATCCATGGCGACCACGATGAGAGAGCGCAGCCATGCCATCGCACTATCCGCGCCTGCGTGTCTTGCCATCCATGGTGCAGCCGACCAGATTGTAGCGCCGGTACATTCGGTCCTGCTTGTGGAGGCGCTGCGTGGCGTCGGAGCCG
>CAZSJP010000509.1:2930-3511 GCA_964606675.1 uncultured bacterium | reverse complement strand
GTTGTGGTGCCGGACTGGGGTCATGAGCGGTACCATCCCAACACCGACCCGCTGGAACCGCTCGGAGGCACGGCGCTATTCCAGCGCTTCTTCTCCAAATACCTGCTCGATGGCCGATAGCCACACCATGGATTGGGGCATCCAGAGTCGCCGTGCCGGTCTCGCTGAATCCCGTCAATAGCGCACCATGTAGGTGTGTGGAGGTCTCGCCATGTCAAACAGCAGAGCGATGGTAGAGCAGCATGACCTGGTCTATATGACGCCTCCTCGGAACTGGGAGGACGGGTTTCCAGTAGGCAATGGGCACTTCGGTGGAATGGTCTGGCAGCCCGAAGATCCTGACCGGATCGTCTACGGAATCAGCAAGCTGGATGTGTGGGACTACCGCCACGAAGACCATGAACTCGCACCGTTCGACCGATACAAGGAGCTGCTGAAGACCGACCCCGAGCGAGCCGTCGGCGAGGTCAGCAGCGAACCGCTGTACGATGCCCAATATCCTTGCCCCAAGCTCTGCGGCAAGCTTTCCATAGGCATCGACGAGATCCCACCGATAAAGGGGTCGCCGTTCACACAGACAC
>CAZSJP010000509.1:0-2888 GCA_964606675.1 uncultured bacterium | reverse complement strand
AGCGCAGAGGTAGAGTGCGACTACGAGCTGCCTACCAAAGCGGTCAGGCTGAGGAGCTTCGTCCACTCGGCGGAAAATGTTCTCGCCATACGAGTTGAGAACACCTGGGCTCACGACGGGTTCAACCAGACGCACATCCAGTCCGTTGTCCTGGACCGCGAGATAGACGAATCACTGGGAGTGCCCGAGACCGGGACGAAAGACGGTGCGCTCTACATCCGCTACCCATTCCCGGACGGCTTCGAGTACGTCATCGCCGTGCTGGTCTCCGGTGTCGAGTGCGCACCGTCGGCCGTGATGCCGGACCAGGTTCGTACCCGGATATCCCTGAAGGGTCAGGAGATCGGACCTGTCTATTCAGTCTACTTGACTGTCGTGACCTTGAAGGAGTCGGCCGACCCGCTCACCACCGCGATCGGCAACCTGAGGAAGGCTGAAAAGACCGGGTTCGGCGGACTTCAGGAGCAGCACAGGAGATGGTGGGACGCGTTCTGGGAAACGTCCGGAGTGGAACTCGATGACCGCTTCCTCGAAGGGCTGTGGCACTTCTCGTTGTACCAGCTCGCTTCTACCTGTCGGGGAGATACGGCGCCTGGATTGTTCGGGCTGTGGAACATGACCAAGTCGCCTCCATGGCACGGCGACTACCACGGCGACTACAACATATCGATGGCTCATTGGTATCTCTTCTCGTCCAACCACCTCGAACTCGGCGAGCCGTTCTTCAAGACCTTCTCATCGCTCCTCCCGACATTCAAGAAGCATACCATGGACGTCTACCAGATCGACGGCGTGAAGTTCCCCATCGCGACCGCGCCGGGGAGCGGAGTGGAGATGTGTCGGCGTCACTACCGCATGATGCAGGTATCGAGCGCCTACTACGCCATCCCGTTCTGGTGGCGCTACACGTATAGTCGTGACCTGGACTATCTGCGAGAGGTAGCTTTCCCGGTCATCGAGGAGTCCAGCAAGTTCTATCTTGCATTGGCTGAGCAGACGGAAGCCGGGCTCGTCATCGGTCCCTCGTACGCCCCTGAGCAGGGACCTCTGCCTGCGTACAACGTGAACAACGATCTTGCGCTGATCCGGCCGGTTTGGGAGGCCTACGTCGAAGCATGCAACGTGCTGGAGATGGATACCCCCTGGGTCGATCTGGTTAGGGACTGTCTTGCGAACTACCCCGACTATCCGCAGAAGAACGGCCGGTTTCTGGATTCCGCCACCGCGGACGATGGCCTCCTGATGGCCCATACAGGTCTCTTCGCGATGGTGTTCCCCGGAGGCGATATCGACGCGGACCATCCTCTTGCCGAGGTGGCGGCACGGACCATCGACACTTTCTTCGACCGGGCGCAGCGAAGGTCTTTCGTCGGGCGCAGGACAATATCGGACGTTCAGGCCTGGACAACGCAGGCCTTGTGCTCAGCGCGCCTGAGACGACCGGATTGGGTAGACCACTACCTGGTAGACGTAGGCCTGACGGAGTGCCTCAAGTCCAACGGCATGGTCAGCATTGTCTCGAATGGTCTGTTCCATACGCTCGAAGAGAAACGAGCGGCGTACGATTTCGGCGATGAAGACCGTGCACAGTTCGTCCTTGCCGCGATGACAAGCACGCGCCGCGGAAGGGACAAAACATTTCAGTTCCTCGAAGGAGCATCCGGGCTGGTTACGATACTGAATGAGATGATGCTTCAGTCTCACGACGGGGTTCTGCGGATCTTCCCCTCCGTACCTGGTAGAATCGCCGATTGCGCCTTCAGACGCCTGCGCGCCGAAGGTGCATTTCTCGTCTCGGCGCGGTGCACGGACGGGCGAACCGAACGCGTCGAGATCGCGAGCCTTGCCGGCGGTGTGTGCACGGTGCGTCTCTTCAGGTACCGTGAGGGTACGCCCGTTTCCCTGCGCGGCCCTGATGGTGAGCTTGGTGCGACGCAAGTATCCGGCGATACGTGGCGGTTCGAGACTGCCGCAGGTGAACAATGCTCGGTCGACGTGGGAAGCGGTGCCACGCCCGTCCGGCTCCAACCGTCTTCAGGACCCGCCGGCGTGAAGAGCTTCGTCGATTGTCGGGGAGACCTGGTCTACTACGGCAAGCCGCCGGACGGGGAAGCAAGTTGATACCGGGCGAAAACCCGCTCGGCCATCGGCGGCCAACGCGAACAATTGTGGTATCCGGATGATAAATGAGAGGAGGGCATAAAGATGCCCCAAGATTCCGTGGCATTCGACGGCAGAGCCTTGGACGTCGACCGCGCAGCGTACCTGTCCCAACACGACGTGGTGAGTCTCTCCCCGACACCAGATGGATACGACGGCTTCCCCGTCGGAAACGGCGATATTGGTGCCATCGGGTGGACGCCTCCAGACAGGATGTGTTTCCAGATCAACAAGACGAATACTTGGGACGACGCTCCTCCCGGCCTGTTCGGGGGGTGGGAGGACGGGCACAACCCTGAGAGATCAGAGCACTTCACGTCGCTCAGAAGCTGCGGACAGCTTACGATCGAGCCGGGTCTGCCGGTATTCGACTGGATGTACCTCGAGGGTTTCGAGGGGCGCCTGTCCCTTCATGAGGCGCGTGCCTCATGGAAGGCCGCAGGGCCACTCGGTGCGGCCGAGTGCAGCGCCTTCGTCTCAAACGATCCACCCGTGATGGCGGTGCACTACGAAGACCGGTTGTCCGAGCCGGTGGAGCGGCAGGTAACGCTCGCCCGCTGGGGAAGCCGCGTCTTCGAGCACTGGTACCGTTTCGTCAGACGCGACCATCTCCTCGGTCTCGATGATCCGCAACTGGGTTGCGACGGCGACGAAGCGTGGATGATTCAGGAGACGCGAAGCCTGCACTTCGCGGTCGCATGCAAGCTCGTCGGCGTCCCGGCCCAGGC
>CAZSJP010000508.1:0-4069 GCA_964606675.1 uncultured bacterium | reverse complement strand
CACGGTTGAGCCTGAGCAGCGCGAAGAGCGGAGAGTCGACGTCGAGTTCGATGCCGAACCGCAACTCATTGTAGGCTACCACAAGCCGAACTACCCCGCGCCGGACGCGTACGTATTCTCGGTCATCGCCAACCTGCTGCGAGACAGCGGCAACTCCTCGCGCTTCTACCAGGGCCTCGTGAAGACCGGCGTAGCGCGGAGCGTGCGCGTCTACGAGGAGACCCCCGGCCAGCGCTACCCGAATCTGTTCACGATCGAGGCCGAACCGATAGCCCCGAATACCGCGGCCGACCTCGAGCAAGCCTTGTACACGCAGCTCGATAGCCTTGCGACTGTGCTCGTATCGGCGCGCGAACTACAGAAGTGCAAGAACATCATAGAAGCGAGATACATCCGGAGCCTGCAAGACAACGCTACCCTGGCGCGGTTGCTGGCCCGCTCGCAGGTTGTAAACGGAGACTGGCGCCTGGTGTCGCGCCATCGGGAGATCGTCTCCCGCGTGACGCCGGAGGATGTGCTACGCGTTGCCTCGAAGTGGTTCACGCGAGAGAATCGGACGGTCGCGACGCTCGTGCGTCCGGAAGCCGAGTAGACACTCGACACGATGAAGGGGATTCAGGATGTTCCGGTACACACTCGGATGCTTCTCGTGGCTCGCGGCTGCCGTCGTAGCGTTTTCACTCGGCAGCGACGCTCTTGCGATCGGGAAGGCGCCCAAAGAACCGGCCGAGTCGGTCGGCACCACGTTGCCGAATCGCCCCGAAGAGCTGCCGCCCTTCGATTCGCTGGTGTTCGTCCCGCCGACTCCGTACTCGACGGTACTGCCCAACGGCATCACGTTGTACGTGCTCGAAGACCACGAGCTGCCCATCGTCAACATCGACCTGCTTTTCGGGCACGGCGCACGATGCGATAGCCCGGGCGCGCCTGGGGTAGCTTCGTACACAGCGCGCGCGATGCGCAGTGGCGGTTCGGTGTCCGTGCAAGGCGACGCGCTCGACGACACGCTCGACTTCCTTGCCGCCGCGATCTCGTCGAACGTTACGGTCGAGTCCGGGTCGGCCAACCTCAACGTGATGCGGAAGGACTTCGACGTGGGCCTGAGCCTACTGGCAGACGTCGTCATGAATCCGGCTTTCCCAGAAGACAAGATCGAGGAGATGAAGCGGGTCTCCAGAGAGAATATTCGCCGGAGGGACGATGCGCCGAGGCAGATCGCGCGGATGAAGTTCAGGCAAGTCGTCTACGGCGAGGACAGTCCGTGGTCTCTGCAGCTTGAGATGGAAGACATCGACCGGATCGCAAGGAGCCAACTGGTCGAGTTCCACAGAACTTGGTACGTACCGAATCTGACGCACATGGCCGTCTCCGGCGACATCGACCGAGAAGAAGCGGTCAGGAAGATTACCGAAGCCTTCGCCGGATGGGAGCGGGCGCCAGTGCCGGAGATAACGCTTCCGGAACCGGGCCAGGGGATGGAGCAGGGCGTCTATATCTACCCCAAGGACGTCGCTCAGTCCGTCATCCGCATGGGATGGCTCGGAATGCAGCGCCACAGTGAAGACCAATATGCTGTCGAAGTGATGAACCGTATATTCGGCGTCGGCACCTCCACGTCCCGTCTCGGCCTGGAAGTGCGCTCGAACAGGGGCCTGGCATACCAGGTGGGCGGCGCGGTGTTGAGCGACCCGGACCCGCGCCAGGGGATGATGCTCGCAGTTGCCGGCACGCGCGCGGACAAGACGCACGAGACCGTCACGGTCATGCGCGCGGTCATCGACAGCATGAGCACCCAGCCGGTGACGGACGCCGAGATGAAGCAGACCAAGGACATGATCGTCAACTCGTTCATCTTCGCGTACGACTCGCCGCGTCAGATCGTCGGCCAGCAGATGCAGTTGGCCTACGAAGGGTACGAGGACGACTATCTTGAGACGTACATCGCGCGCATCGGGGCGGTGAGCAAAGACGACGTGCTGCGCGTCGCGGGGAAATACCTGCGAACGGAGTCGCTGCGGATACTAGTCGTGGGAGATTCGACCAAGTTCGACAAGCCGCTCGGCGAGTTCGGCACCGTGCGATTGCTCGAAACGTACGACGCCGGACGCGATGCTTCTTCGCCCTGACGTACGGTCGGCTCGGACGGCTGCAGAGGAACACGACCCCGCGACGATGGAGAGCGAATGGTCTACGGCGTGATAATGGCCGGAGGCAGAGGCACCCGCCTCTGGCCCGAGGGCCGCAGAAACCGGCCCAAGCAACTCCTGCGACTGATCGACGACCGCCCGATGATCCGGAACGCCGTAGATAGAATCGCGCCGCTAGTCCCGTATGAGCGCCAGATTATCGTAACCACCCGGGATTACGCCGACCAGATTGCCGATGCGCTGCCGGGCTTCCCGAGGGGGAACATACTCGCTGAGCCCGAGGGCAAGGATACCGCGCCGTGCATCGGGTGGACGGCGCTCAATATCCGCCGCCGCGACCCGGATGCGGTGATGGCGATCGTCACGGCGGACCACGCCATCGGCGACGAAGAGGCATTCCGGCAGGTGTTGCGGGTGGCGACCGAAGAAACCGCACGGCGTCGGACGATAGTGACGATCGGAATCGTGCCGACACATCCCGAGACCGGATACGGCTACATCCGCCGCGGCAGCCGTCTCGGCCGCGACCGCGGAATCGAGATCGACGCAGTCGACGAGTTCGTCGAGAAGCCGTCGGAGAGCATTGCGCGCGGCTACCTGGCCGATGGGCGCTATCTGTGGAACTCGGGCATGTTCATCGCGCGAGCCGACTACATGTTGGAGCTGTTCGCCGAACACCTGCCCGATCATTTCGCGCTCCTCGAACGAATCGGCCGAGCGACGGGCACACCCAACGAGCAGGCGACGACGGACGAGTCGTACCGCCTGTTCGACCGCATATCCATCGACTACGGTATCATGGAGAGAGCCGCCGACGTATCGGTCATTCCAGCGGACTTCGGCTGGCACGACATCGGCGCGTGGCCGTCTCTGGACGCAGTTTGCGCGCACGACCCCGATGGCAACGTCGCCGCCGGCGAGCACGTTGGCGTCGACACGGAGCGCTGCGTCATCCGTTCGAACGGCAGGCTCGTGGCAACGCTCGGCGTGAGCGACCTTGTGATCGTCGAGACCCCGGACGCTGTGTTGGTCTGCCGAAAAGACAGCGCGCAGAACGTGAGAGAGGTTGTGGAGCGTCTGGAGAGCGACGGGCGTTCCGATCTTACGTGACAGCACTAGCAGAGGGCACGATGCGCGCGCCGCGAGTGCGCGACAGGCCGTCGAATACCACCGATTGCCGACGCGGGCGCAACGAAGGCGAGCGCGACCCCTAGGGGACCACCGAATATGAGCGACATTCTATATCCGCAGTTCGTCATCGGGATCATCGGCCGGGACGCCTCGATAGAGATCCGATCCGACAGTGTCATCGAGGTGGAGGTCGTCGACGCACCGGACGGTGTCCGGCCGCACGCCGCAACCGTGTCCGGAACGGGCAGAATCGCGCTCTCCTTCAAGGCGACGAAGCGGATCGACTCCGGCGAGATAGCTCTGCGCGTCACTCGGCAATTAGATCGTTCCGTCGAGGAAGTACGCCTGCCGCTGAGAGTCTGGCCACCGCGGATGAGCTTCATATGCCTCGTGCAGTCGAGCAACGTTCACGTCGGTTGGGACCCGCGCCCGATGGCCCAGTACTACTGCAAGGACAGTGGCGATCTGATAGTGCCGGCGAACGAAGACGACGGCCATCACGCATGGGTCCACGCGAGGAAACTCGAGCGCATATTCCACAAATGGAGCACGCCCGTGACGTGGTTGGTCGACGACTCGGTAGCCGAGGAGCAGGCGTCCGAGATCGTCGGGTGGCACCGTCTGTACGGCGATGCCGTCGCGTTCGTCCCACCGTCGTTCTTCTACGACAACCTGCGCAACTACAACATGACGCACACTCAAGACGATCTAGTCGACCTGTTGCAGCCGCAGAACGAGAGGTTCGAGCTAGCATTCGCCAACGCCGAGTGGCCCGTGTACGCCCGTGCAAT
>CAZSJP010000507.1:0-4071 GCA_964606675.1 uncultured bacterium | reverse complement strand
AACCTGTCAAGGTTCTCGTGGCACACTATGTCAAAGATGTCATGGCACCGTACATGCGCAAACTCCGCCGGTCTGTGTGGGCAAGCAGACGCAAGGCCACGGCGGATGTCGGGAGTGGTTCGTTGCGTGCACTCGGGAGCGGGCCGGGGCCTTACGGCGTGACCGTCGACAGCTTCGCCGCTTCCCACGCAGAGATGCCACCGACCAGGTCGGCCAGACCGTCCAACCCGTGCACGGCGAGAATGCTGGCCGCGATGGACGAGCGGTAGCCGCTACGGCACTGCACCACAATGCTCCGATCGCGGGGTACTTCTGCGGCCCGGTCGTTGAGGTGGTTCAGCGGCAGATGGAGCGCGCCGGCGATGTGTCCGCTCTTCCATTCTGCCGGCCCACGAACGTCGAGCACGAGCGGCGGGTGCGCCTCGTCGAGGTGTTCGGCCAGCGTCGCGGCGGTGATCCGCTCCGTGTGGCGCACGAGGTCCATCCGGTGTTCGGCAGCCAGCATCCCTCCGTCGAGATGGCCCGCCACGTGATCGAACCCGATGCGGCCGAGCCTGGTGGCAGCCTCCTCCTCGCTACCCGGGTCGGCCACGATGACGATGGGGCGCTCGGCGTCAAGTAGCGTGCCGCACCACGTCGCGTATTGCCCACCCAGCCCGATGTTGATCGCGCCGGCGAGGTGCGCGCCCTCGAAATCCGCCGGGTCGCGAACGTCCAGCACTTGCGCGTTCTTCTCCTCGGCCAGCGCCAGCACCTCGTCGAGCGAGAGAGGGCGGAGCGTTCGCTCGCGCGCCTGTTCGAGCGTGTTGTGTTCCCTGCGATTTATGATGGCGTCGTGCGTGAAATACGCCGGCGCGTCGGGCTGATCCGCCGTGACGACTTCGACGAAAGCTTCCTTCGGCATTGGCTGGAGGGCGTAGTTGTACGCGCGCTGGACTCCGATGGTCGAGACTGCATCGGAGCTAGGATTCTTGCCGCACATGGAGCCTGCGCCGTGGGCCGGGTATACCAGGGTCTCGTCCGGGAGTGGCAGGAGTTTCTGGTGGAGCGAGTCGTACAGCATGCCCGCAAGCGTCTCCCTGGTCCATCCGAGCACGCCCTGAAGATCGGGCCGACCGACGTCGCCGATGAAGAGCGTGTCGCCGGTGAGCACTGCATATGGGTCTGTCGAGTCGCGGTCGAGATCGAACACGACGACGGAGACCGACTCCGGCGTATGCCCGGGCGTCTCAAGGAATGACAGACGTGTACCGCCGAACTCCAGCACGCCCTCGTCCCTCATCGAGACGTGATCGTATTCGGCATCGTCTCCGCCGACGTATATCGTCGCCCCGATCCGATTCCTCAGCTCAAGGTGACCGGAGACGAAGTCGGCGTGAAAATGGGTGAGCAATACGTGCTCGATCTTCAGGCCGCGCGCGGCGGCGTCATCCAGATACTGGTCCACGTCACGCCGCGGGTCGACGATAGCAGCCGTTCCCGACCGTTCGTCGCCGATGAGATACGACGCGTGGGCAAGACATCCGAGGTAGTATCGTTCGAGGATCATATCATCTCCCCATCCTGCCCTCACGGGCACGTTGCCGGCTCGCCACGCTGATACGTATAACGCATACGACGGATGGAGAGTTCGCGACGGGAACCCGTGGAGCGACCGATCCGCCGCTGGCCATCGGCCGCCGTCGTGCTTATACTTCCCGGGACGGATCGCGAGGTAATCTATGGCCACGGATAAACTCCGAGACGACCCTGTTCTCGCACGTATACTGCGGCGCGTCGTCGAAGCGTACGGGCCGCAACGCGTGTATCCGTTCGGCTCCAGAGCGCGAGGCGAAGCCGCGCCCGACAGCGACTACGATCTCATGGTAGTGGTTCCCGACGATGCCCCCTCCGAGAGGCGCCGAAGCCGCCTGGCGTACCAAGTCCTCCGCGGAACGGGCGTCGCAGCGGACGTGCTCGTCTGGACGCACAGCGATTTCGATGAGCGCGTGCACGTTGTGGCTTCGTTGCCGGCGACCATAGTCAGGGAGGGGCGAACCCTCTATGTCGCATGACCAGGCTCTGGTTGCAGAAACAGCCGCCTGGCTCAGGCGCGCGCGGACGGACCTCAGAGCAGCCGAGCACGACGTTCGTGCCCTGACGGGCACGTTGCGAGTTCGCTATGCGAACTCGGGAGCCGGTCCTGCCGACTCAGTGGGCAGGTAGCAAGGTCTGCGCGTCACGACGCCTTCCGCATGGTCGAGATTCCTCACGTTCGTTCGGAATGAGACGGTGCTGTGAGACCTCGACGATGGGTGCGTCGTCCACCGTCCACCCCACCAGCAGCGTTGACATCCACGTTGACGCGAACCCGGTCCGACAGCGTGCCCGGAAGGGCGCGACGAGTGTCGGACCTACCGTTCATGATGGCATGGCGTCACGCCGAGCGGCGCATCGCAACGCGATGCGAGCCGAGGAATCTCTCATCGGAGAGGATCGACTTGGCGCGAATGCCAAGACTAGACCCAACGGGCGGATCGCCTGGTACGCTGCGAGTCCCCGCGACCCGAAGGGCCCGGGCACTCGTACAAGAACGCGAGCATAGCGAGCGTTCTACATATCCTCGGCGATGATCCTATCGACCACCAACTGCCGAAACTCCTTCGACAGGCTACCGAAGAACGCGCTGAAACCGGTCACGCGGACGATCAGGTCGGGGTAGAGCGACGGGTCCTCGTGCGCGGCGAGGATCTGCTGCTTGTCCAGCACGTTCATGTTGATCATCGTGCCGCCCATGTCGAAGTGACCTCTGATGAGCGCGCCGACCTTTTCCCGCGCCGATCCGCTTCTGCCCAGCCCCGGGTCCAGATCGAGCTGAAGCGGCGCGGTGTTGCCGTATCCGCACTCGACGCTTGCCACCGCTCCGGCCAGCGCGGTTGGCGCGTTGGCAGCGCCGAATCCCGGATCGGGGTTCGCTCCGTGCGAGATCGGGGCAAACGCATGTCTGCCGTTGGGTGTGGCGCCGACGGCCTTGCCCATCGGAATCGTATTGGCCCACGAGAACAGCCCCGGTATCATGAGGAAACCCGCCGGCGTGGGCTTGGCCTTCACAAGCCGCGTGAAGGTCTCCGATATCCGCCGCGCGTGGAAATCGCCCCTTGAGCCTCCGCTGCCGAAGCGCGGGACGCTCTTGAGAAGCAAACGAGCGTCCTCCGCGCCTTCGTAGTCGGTGTCCAACAGATGCAGCAACCGGCTCCAGCTCAGCCGCCCTTCCACGTCGATTCGCTGTTCGGCTGCCGCGAACGAATCGGCCACCGTGGCCAACCCGGTGCCATCCACGCACATGTTGTAGAACTCGACTCCGCCGTTGGTGACGTCCTTGCCCTTCTCTATCGTGCCGTGGCAGAACAGGTTCAGAACCATCTCCGGGAACACGTCTTTCGCGTGAGCCAGATGGAAGTCGATTCCCTCGCCGACGACGTCCACCGCGCGGCACAGATGCGCATCGAAGCGTTCTGCGAGCTCGTCGGTGCTCGGCTCGACGCCATCGTCCGCCATCATGTCGCGCAGGGCCACGTCGAACACTGCCGCGAAGCTGATCTTCACGATGTCGTTGAGCGTGTACTCCCTGCCCGGCAACGCGCACCAATGGCAGCCCGACTTGACCCTCTGCCGCGCAAGTTCGATCGGATAGCCGTTGCGGACGAAACCCTCGTCCAGCGCCTTCGAACCCATCCAGTTGGGCGTCCCGGTCCGGTCTTCGAAAAGGTTCCGCAGACCCATCTCGAATAGCTTCGGGTCGAGGCCGTCATGTGTCCTTACGGCGATGTTGGCGGTGCTCCTGAGCAGGTGAGCCGCTTCCAGAACCATGAACGACACCGGGCTGGTCATGTCGCGCCCAGACGGGTCCGGTCCGCCGATCTGGAAGTATTGCGTCTCCTTGAGTAGCAGGCAGGCGACGTGGAACAGCGCCTCCTCGTCGTCGAGATCGCCGATCCCGACGTCATCCTCGTAGTAGGGCCTGAGCAGTTCATCGATCTGCCCCACGGCGCCGCTGTTGTTGTACATGCGCGCGGTCATCTCGAACCACGC
>CAZSJP010000506.1:0-4073 GCA_964606675.1 uncultured bacterium | reverse complement strand
CCCAGACGCAGCCAGCAGCCCGGTCGACGGCGACCGCGGGGCAGGCTCACACGTCGCCCAGTGGCGTGGCAGGGACGACACCGGACGTCCTGTGGCCAGCGGCACGTACGTAGTCGCGCTCAACGTAGGTGGCCGGGCCCTCGTTCGGACGGTCACACTAGCGCGATGACGGCCCGGCCGCTCGACACTCGGCGGCGGGTCCGTTCGAATGCGGCGTGCAGCCACGAAACGTAGATCAGCGCGGGTCGCCCCGGTTTGTCTCGCGGAGCGTTGCTCACGTATATTCAGCCCTGTTGGCCGAAGAACCGCCCCAGAGGAGGCATGCATGAACGCTGATCGTCGGCAGATGTCAGGTGGCCCGACCGGGGTGCCTATGGTAGTCGCGGTCGTAGTCGCCATGTTGGCGGCGAGTTGCGGCGACGACGAGACCTCGAGCGACCGCTTTCGAGCCGTGGCGTTGATGCAGAATGGGCTTGCCCTGGCCGAATCGGGAAGGCTGGACTCGGCGTTGGCAACGTTCGAACGCGTCGTCGAGATCGACTCTACTATTTCGGAAGCTCACTACCGGGTGGGCATGCTGTCTGAATACCGTGGCCTACCGGCCGACGCAGAAAAAGCCTATCGAAGGGCGCTCAGGCACGACAGCACCTCGGACGCGGCCCATCTCAACCTCGGGCAGTTGCTCGGACAGTCGGCGCGCTACGACGAAGCTCTGGACCACTTCAGAGCTGCGTTGCGTCACTCGAGCGACCGCAAGGTGATCGCGCTCTCGCACTACTGCATGGGCATGACCTACGGCATAACGGGAGATGCCATCCAAGGCGCCGAAGCATACGGCCGCGCTACAGCGACCGATTCGGCGTTTGCCAGGGCGTACGTGGGCGAGGGCCAGGAACTCCTGCGTCAGGGACGTGCCGCCGACGCCGTACCGGTGCTCCTCAAGGCGCTGGAACTCGACTCAATGCTCGTGGATGCCCATGGCTACCTCGGCAACGCGTACCGCGCGCTGGGGAGGATGGAGGAAGCCGAGGCCGCCGAGGCCCGGCGCCAAGTCCTGAGACAAATGCGCCTCGACGGCCGACGCTGAGCATCGAGAAGCGGGGAGCCTCTCCCATGCACAACTCAGGTAGGTTGCTTCGAGTCCTCTGTGCCCTGTTGGCTGCCGCGTGCATCGGTTGCGCGGCCGAGGAGCATGAGGAACTCGGCGGGCCCGAGCGCGCACCGATGTGGTTTGTCGACGTCGCTCCCGAGGCCGGCATCGACTGGCGATGCACCTACGGAACCAACGAGACGGACTACATCCTCGAAACGACTGGGCCGGGCCCGGCCTGGATCGACTACGACGACGATGGCAACCTGGACCTCTTCCTGCTGAACGGCTCCCACTTCGACCCCGACACGTTGGCGGCGCGTCGTCCGCGAGCGGCGCTATATCGGAACAACGGCGACGGCACGTTCGTCGACGTGACCGAGCGAGCGGGCGTCGGGTTCGTCGGTTGGGGAACCGCCGCGCTTGCCGCCGATTTCACCAGCGACGGCCTCACGGACTTGTTCGTGTCTGCCTGGGGGCCGAATGCGCTGTACACGAACCGCGGGGACGGCACGTTCGCGAACGAGACCGAGCAGGCAGGCGTTGGCGACGCGCTCTACGGCGCTTCGGCTTGCGCGATCGACTACAACCGAGACGGCTTTCTCGACATTTTCGTCACGAACTACGTGCCGTTCGATACCGCTTCCGCCGACAAACCCGGGACGACCCGGTACACAATCGTCAACGGCATACCCATGTCCGAAGCGCCGGAAGGCTACGACGGATCGCCCGACAGGCTCTATCGGAACAACGGCGACGGCACGTTCACCGACGTGGCAGAGCGGGCCGGGATGAACGGAGTTCTTGGGCGCGGCCTCGGCGCCATCATGCTCGATTACGACAACGACGGCATGCCCGACATATACGTCGCCAACGACGGCATGCAGAACTTCATGTATCGGAACAATGGCGACGGCACGTTCACGAACGCCGCGACGAGGCTAGGAACGGCATACGGAGAAGGGGGCCTGACCGGGGGAAGCATGGGCGTCGCAGCCGGCGACCTCGACGGCGATGGCTGGTCGGAGATAGTCGTCGCGAACTACGAGGATCAGGCGGCCAGCGTCTACCAGAACCACGGCGGGCGCTATTTCACGGACGTCGGCGTCCCATGGGGAATCGGTGGCCCCTCGCTCATGGCGCTCCAGTGGGGCACGGTGCTGGCGGATTTCGATCTGGATGGCGCGCAGGACCTGTACATCGCCGGGAGTCACGTTACCAACCGCTTTGAGGCCTTGTTCCCGTATTCCACGTTTGCCCAGAGGAATCTGTTGTTCGCGAATAACGGCGCCGGACGCTTCACGGAGGTCGGGCTCCGATGCGGGCCCGGAATGGCATCGCTGGCAGGCAGCAGAGGCGCCGCAGGTGGCGATTTCGACAACGACGGAGACGTCGACATTGCCGTTCTCAACAAGAACGGCAGGGCAGAGCTACTCCGGAACGACACGAAGCGAACGAATCACTGGATACGCTTCGTCCTTGAGAGCGCCGCCGGCGCTCCGGCCGGAATCGGGGGACGCATCAGGCTCAAGTCGAACGGCGCCTGGCAATTGCGCGACCTACGAGCCGGGTCGAGCTATGCGAGCACCGAAGACCCACGGCCCCTGTTCGGGGTCGGGACGGCGACCGTGGTCGACAGCGTGGTGGTGCTCTGGCCGTCCGGTACGCTGGACAAGCATTCAAGTATCGAAGTGGACCGCACGATACGTCTCAGAGAAGGGGATGGATATGCGCCCGATCGCTAGACGCATGACGGAGTTGCTCATGGGGGCAATCGCCGCGCTTGCGACGGTGCCCGGATGCGGGCCGTCCGCGGCCGACGTCGACGAGGCCGCCAGGGCATTCAACGTCGGCGTGGCTCACATGGCCGAGACGCGACACGCCGACGCCGCGCGCCTCTTCGACGCTGCCCGCCGGCTGCTCCCGGAAGAGGCCTGCTACACTCTGGCCGCGGGCCATGCACGGATGAATCAGGCGGAGTACGACAGCGCAAGACGTCTCTTCGAATCGGCAGCCCTGCTGGACCCGAGTCTCTTGCAGGCCTGGTACGCGATGGGTTTCCTCGCGCTGCGGGAAGCGCGCAACGACGACGCCACAGACGCCCTGGCCAAGTGTGGCGACGATGCGGCGGCGAGGTATCTGCTGGGGACGGCATGGGAGCGCGCCGGAAATCCAACGAAAGCACGGAAGCATTTCCGCAAGGCCCTCGACCTGGACGGCCATTTCATATCGGCGGCATACGCGCTATCTCAGCTCCACCGGCGGTCCGGCAACGACTCCCTTGCCGGCGAGATGCTTGCACTGTTCGCGCACCTTCGCGAGACGGGCGGCACAAGCATCGACCTCGGCGGAGACATCGGAAACCACAAGCAGGGGCGGCTCTCGGAAGCACCGTATCCCGCCTGGCAACTCGATCGGTGCGCCGCGAACCCCGCCAAGCGCCTTGAGATCGGCGAGGCGTCCATCGCGCTGCCACCAGCGTCAAGGAATGAGAACGAAACGTGGGTCGCGGCTCGGCTCGGCGATATGGATTCCGACGGCGACACCGACCTGTTCCTTGCGGCCGAGGCCGGGCTGCATGTATGGCGTAACGACGACGGCCGGTTGGTCGACGCGACCGAAGAATCGGGGCTGCCATCGCTGCTCGGTTCGGGAGGCGGGATCACGAGCATCGCCCTGGGCGACGTGGACAATGACGGCTTGCCGGACATCGTCGTCACCCAGTGGGGAGAATCGCACATATGGCGTCAATCGGCACACGGCCGTGGGGTGTTCAAGCGAGAGCCGGCGGAATTACCCGGGGCCAGAGCGGCCACATGGGCGGATGTCGACCACGACGGATACATCGACCTCGCGCTGGTGCCCTCCGGAGAGCATCACGGCCCGGGCCCAGTGCTCGGCCTTTCGCTCTGGCGCAACCTGGGAGACGGCACGTTCGCCGACGTCGGCGATGCCGGCGGGGTGACCGAAGCGCACCTCGCCC
>CAZSJP010000505.1:0-4092 GCA_964606675.1 uncultured bacterium | reverse complement strand
GTCGCCCAGGCGCGCCGTCAGCTTGAGGGCACGTGGTGGGGCGGCGAGGCGGTTCCCTCCTACCTGCTGATGTCTGGTTGGGTCAACTGCCTTGGCGGCACGCCGCGGTTCGTGCGGGACACGATATGGTTCGACACCATGGAAGTCGATTTCGGCAAGCCCTCGCCGTTCCGGCACGACCCGGACAACCCATGGACGGCGAAGTACCGTACGCTGTTGCTGGCCATGTGCGAGGCCGCCGGGCGCGACGATTTCCTCGTCGGCTGTCCCTCCGATCTACCGGCCAACGATCTGCTCTCGATGCACATGGGGACGCAAGAGTTTCTCATGGCGCTGGTGGATCATCCGGATTGGATGGCCGACGCCATTCTCACCGGCGCCCGCGATCTGACCGGTTGCAGGCAGGGGATGCAGGAGCTGATGCGCCAACAGGGCCATGAGTTCTGCCACGGAAATGCCGGGTGGATGCCGTTCTGGGCGCCCGATCTCTATAATTCGACGCAGTCCGACGTTTCGTGCATGCTGTCCCCGGAGATGTTCGATCGCTTCGTGGTGCCGGAGCTGGACGAGGTCGGCGAGGAGCACGGGGCGATGTGGTACCATCTCGACGGGGGCGACGCAAAGCAGCACCTGCCGCGCCTGTTGTCGCTGCCGTACATGCGGGTCATCCAATATGTGCCCACGCCGTCTGAACCGCTCAACGGCCCGGGGCACCTGGAGATGTACAGGCACATCCAGTCCGCGGGGAAGATCGTTCATGTCCAGTTGCCGATTGAGAACGTCGAGCCGCTAGTGCGTGAGCTCGATCCGGCGCTGCTCATGCTCGACACCCGCATCGCCAGTCGCGCCGACGGTGAACGTCTGCTGGAAGAGTGCGTTGGGTGGACACGAAGCGCGAGGTAGCAGAAGTGGGCGGCACTGTCGAAGCGATCAACGCACTCTTCGGAGACAGAGAAGACCCGAGGACACGATGGGGATGAACCTGCACGTCATCGGCAGTGGCTGCCCGGATCCCCGGGCGGAACGCTTTGGCAGTGCGTTTGTGCTGGGGACCAACGACGAACGCATCCTGGTCGACTGCGGGCCGGGCACGACCTACAAGGTGGCGCGCATGGGCCTTCACCCGCTGCAGGTCGGCCACCTGTTTCTAACCCACCATCACTCGGACCACAACGCGGACGTTCCGTGTTTCCTGCTGACTTGGTGGGACCAGAGCGCGGGCGATGAAACTCCGCTGGCGATCTACGGACCTCCGCCCACCGAGGCATTCGTCGACAAGCTGATCGGCGCTCAGGGGGCGTTCCGTTCCGACATCGAGTCGCGCCTGCAGCACCCGGCCAGTCACGAGTGCCACCGCATCCGCAACGGCGTCACGCCGCGGCCGGCACCGGGATTCCCAGTTCGGGACCTGGAGGACGGAGCCGTGATTGAGGCGCCGGGCTGGCGTGTGCGCGCGGTAGCAGTCCAACACGTCGAGCCGACGCTGCTCTCGCTCGCCTATCGTTTCGACACCACTGCCGGTAGCATCGTCTTCGCCGGCGATTGTGCCGATTGTCCGAGCCTGCGCGAGCTGGCCACCGATGCCGACACCCTTGTGGTCTGTTGTACGCACTTCGGCGCTCCGACTGTGAGCCAAGCCATCGTCGACTGCGTCCCCGGCGTGCAGGAGGTTGGCTCCATCGCGAACCACGCAAACATCGGACGCATCGTCCTGACCCACATGAGCCGGAACTTCGAGGGACCCGAGATCCGCCGGCGCGCCGTGGCAGCGGTTGAAGCGAACTGCGACAGCGAGGTGCTGTGCCCGGACGAACTGAGCACGGTGAGTCTGTGACAACACCCCGTGAGAATCTGCTGACGATATCCCGCCACGAGACGACCGTCAGGGAGTACCGCATGACACAACCCGGAACATACGGCGCACCTGAAGCCGATGACCTCGGGCCGATCGGTGGAGGTACCGGCTACGCGAGACTCGTGACGGAGTGGGACTACCTGGTTCGCGGTATCGAGGAGCTTCGTGCGGCGCTGAAAGACGCGACGCCTGGGCAGGTAGTCTACGTCGCCGCCGACGCCGAGATCGACATGACGGTTTGGGCTCGCGCGTGCAAGGAGAAGATCGTTGTGCCGGCCGGAGTGACGCTAGCGAGCGGCCGCGGCGTCGACGGCTCGCCTGGCGGCATGCTCCACTCCGACGAGTTCGCCACTATGCCGCTGATCGAAGCGGGCGAGGGCGTGCGCATTACCGGCTTGCGAGTTCGGGGTCCCGACCAGCACGTGCGGCACGACGAGACGATGACGCTCTACCACAACCCCGACATGACGCACGACGGCGGCGGCTACTACAGCTTCCCGGTCAGCACGGGCGTCGAGACGAGCAAGCCGGGGCTGGAGGTCGACAACTGCGAGCTCTGGGGATGGGCGAACGCGGCAGTGAGCTTGCTGCCGGGCGCGACAGGGGCGCACGTGCATCACTCAGGAATGCATCACTGCCAGCACGCAGGGCTCGGCTATGGCGTCCTGCCCCACGGAGCCGATGCGATGATCGAGATGAATCGGTTCGACTACATGCGCCACGCCATCGCCGGGTCGGGAATACCCGGGACCTCGTACGAGGCTCGGTACAACGTCCATGGCGAGCACTCGACGAGCCACTGCTTCGACATGCACGGCAGCGAGGAGAACAACGTCACCGTCGACGGACGCAGCATCGCAGGCGAGTCGATATCGATACATCACAACACGTTCATGGCGCCGGACGTCCCGGCTGTAGGGATACGCGCATTGCCACGCGGTCGGTGCGAGATATACCGCAACCGGTTCTACGGCGCAGAGCCGGTGAAGCTCTACAACGTCGCCACCGGCGACGACGCTGAGGGCAACCCGGACGCGTTCGGCGTGCGGGACAACGTCATTGGAACCGACGAGACGCCTTGGGAGTTTGGACCGGGCAGAGAGTAGGGCGAATCTCATGTGTCGGGGAGCCGGTTCCGGCAGATTGCGGGAGGCATGCCGGCGGACCCACCAGCCGATGGGGAGGACAGGATGGAGCGTACACGACGGTCACTCGCATGCGCCATTGCAGCGGCGCTCGTCATTGGGGTCGCGGCACCGGGCGCTCAGGCCGAATCGCCAACCGACACAGCCTCGGTTCACTCGCTCAGGCCGGGTGCATGGGCGTTGCAGTTCGGCATATCCGACAACTTCACGCTCACGAACTTCGAGGGCGGTTCCGTCTCGGTGAAGCGCCATCTCACCGACAGCAGCGCAGTTCGTCTGGGTGTGACCGCGTCTGCCAGCTCGAATGATTCGGAATACGCCGAGACGGCGCTGCCACCGGACACTCTCGTCAGCAGGCACGTCAGCGATGGGACCCAGCACCGCATGTCGGTCAGCGCGGACTACGTAGCATATCCGCTGTTGGCGAGGCGCATGAATCTGTTCCTCGGGGTCGGCCTTGTGGGCAGCTACAGCCGCAGCCGCGGCCAGACCGACGTCTATGACGCACGGTTCGGAGCAACAGAGAGAGACAGCGAACTGGACCAATGGTCAGTGGGTATCTCAGGATCAATCGGGGTCGAGTGGTTCGCCGCACCGAGTATCAGTTTCCACGCCGAATACGGAGGAGCACTGAGGTATTACTCGAACAAGCAGACATCCACCATGCCTTGGCAGAGCGGCTCCATGAGCAGGAAGAGCGTGACCTCCTCCACCGCCACCAGTTTCAGCCTCTCGTCCGTCAGGTTCGGCCTCTCGGCGTATTTCTGAAGGCAGCATGCGTGGCGATGAGGAAGCACACGCGAGCATGGCTGACACTGGCGCTGGTCGGGGTCGTTCCGGCCTTGTCCGCCTGCACCGACGACAACGGAGATACGCGCATGCCCAGCCCGACTGCAGACGCCGCACCTGTCTACGGAGCACCCGATGCCGACTCGCTCGGGCCGCTTGGCGGAGGCGCCGGCTACGCGAAGCTCGTGACGGAGTGGGACTATCGTGTTCGCGATATTGAGGAACTCCGTGCGGCGCTGAAGGAGGCGACGCCCGGGCAGGTTGTCTACGTTGCCGACGATGCCGAGATCGACATGACGGTAT
>CAZSJP010000504.1:0-4108 GCA_964606675.1 uncultured bacterium | reverse complement strand
CTACATGCTTGACACATCTTGTACGTGGGCACGGACCGAGGGCGTAGCCGGGGTGAGTGTTCACGCGTGGCTGTCGGCGAAAGGTGATGCGGCGTCCGATGCATGGTCAGGCGTTCCCGAACGGAACCCCCGAGGCGGCCCCACGGGCCGCCGCCCTCACCCTCGTGGCTAAGGGGCACGCTCCCTCTCGCGCGACGAGGAGACGGAGGAACTGTCGCGACACCGCGTGCCGCCCCGGAGATTCCGAACGAATCTGCCAACGTTCGCGCTAGCGGACGGTGCTTTCCCCCACACCGCGCGCCAGAGTAGATTCGATGTTCCGTGTGATTTCTGGCGAGGCAAATAGCGCGTACCAAGGAGGCGTCCCATGTCCGACTTCAACTACAAGCTGGCCGATTTCATCCCCTACAGAGACGTTGAGGACTGCGCGCGAGTCAGGGCCATCAAGAAGGCCGACCTGACGAGACACGCCAATCCCGACTTCAACATCCGCATCATCGAGGACCTGGGAGACCAGGACCGCGCGTTCGCACTCGACATTGTGACGCGGATCAAGGCCGCGCGCGACGATGGCAGGCAGATCGTGATCATATTCCCAGTGGGCCCCATGGGGCAATATCAGACGGCAGCCGACGTGATAAACACGATGGGCCTGCCGATGGACCACGTCCACTCATTCAACATGGACGAGTACGCCGACGAAGACGGCAACACGGCCCCTGCCGACTGGGCGGGTTCGTTCCAGCGTTCGATGATGGAGAGCTTCTACGGGAAGGTCGATGAGAAGCTGCGACCGCCGATGAGCCAGATTCACTTCCCCACCACCGACGTGCTGGCCGGCTACGGCGCCATGATAGACGACTTGGGCGGCGCGGACGTCTGCTACGGCGGCGTGGGCTGGTGCGGCCATATCGCGTTCTGGGAAGCCGACCTGGGCGAAGAGTTCGGCGACGACCTCGAGTCGTACAGGAAAGAAGGCCCACGGCTGGTAACGCTGCATCCGATGACCGTCATGCAGAACGCGCTGCACTCGTTCGGCGGCGACTGGTCGTGGGTGCCGCCGAAGGCCAACACGATCGGGCCGGCGCAGATTGTCGGTGCGAAGCATCGCAGCTTCTGGCTCGACGGGGCTTTCAATCTGGCCGATAGCTGGCAACGATTCATCGCGCGGCTGGCAGCGCACGGACGGGTCAACACGATGGTGCCCGCCAGTCTTCTGCAGACGTGCAGGACCGACTACACCATTCTCGGAGCGGTAGCCGAGGACGTTGAAATCCATATGTCGTAATCCCTACAACCTGTTGTAGGGATTACGACATTCAGCGGCTCGTCGATTCCCCGGAAGAAATCGACGAACCGCGCATACGAACCGGAGGCGATACATGCCCAAGATCACTTTCATCGGCGCAGGAAGCCTCGGCTTCTTCAAGACACTCATGATAGACTGCCTCAGCTTCGACGCGCTGCGGCATTGCGATTGGGCGCTCGTCGACATCGACGAGACGAGGCTCGACTACGCCCGACGCATCGCCGAGCGCGTGATGGGCGAGGCCGAGAGCAAGGGCAAGCTCGAAGTTACGTCCGATAGGCGCGAAGTGCTCGCCGGCAGCGATTTCGTCATAATGGCGATCCTGGTCGGTGGATATGCCCCCATCGCGCACGACGTCGACATTCCGATGAAATACGGCGTCGACCAGTGCATCGCCGATACCCACGGCCCGGGTGGAGTGTTCCGCTCATTGCGGACGATACCGGTGAAGATCGACATTGCGCGCGATATCGCCGAGTTGTGCCCGGACGCATGCGTGCTCAACTACACCAATCCGATGAGCATGCTCTGCCGCGCGATGCGCAGGGAGACGGGCATCAACGTCGTCGGGTTGTGCCACAGCGTGCAGGGCACGACGGGGATGCTCGCCGATTGGGTCGACGTGCCGCGAGATGAGATCGACTATAGCGTGGCCGGAATCAACCACCAGGCGTGGGTGCTCGACATCCGGCACAACGGCAGGGACCTCTACCCCGACATCCGCGTAGCGGCCAAGAAGCCGGAGCACCACAAAGGCCTGACGTCCAGTTGCGAGATGCTCGACCACCTCGGCTACTTCGTGACCGAGGGCAGTGGGCACAACAGCGAATACAGCTCCTGGTTCCGACGCACGCCGGAGATGATCGAGAAGTATTGCCCGGGCGGGAATTGGAACGGCGGCTCCGGGTTCATCAAGCAGCTCTACGGCGCCGACAGAGCCGACTGGCAGACCGCACAAGAGCGCATCGTCACCGACCCGAACCCGATTCAGTTCGAGCGTTCCCACGAATACGGCTCGAACATCGTTAACGCGGTCGTGACGCACGATCCGTTCCGCTTCTGGGGCAATGTGTCCAACGACGGTCTCATCACGAATCTGACCCAGAAGACGACCGTCGAGGTGCCATGCTACGCCGACAAGCAGGGAGTCAGCCCATGCCACGTCGGCGACCTGCCACCGCAACTGGCGGCGCTCAACCAGATGCACGTGAACGTAATCGAGATGACGGTCGACGCGGCTGTCAGGGGCGACAAAGATGCGGCGCTTCACGCGGTCCAGTTCGATCCGCTGACGATGTCGGTGCTGGAACTCAGTGAGGTGCGCGAGATGGTCGGCGAGTTGTTCGCCGCTGAGAAGGAGTGGCTGCCGCAGTTCTCTTGAGATGCCAGGGCGGTCAGTGCAGGAGCGTGAGCCTGCCGGAACGGGACATCTGCCGCCCTCTGTCGTCCGTCAGCCGACATACGACGAGGTAGACACCGTCGCCGGCGCGCTTCCCAACGGCGTCGGCGCCGTTCCACGGGAATCGGTGCGTGCCGGCTGCGAGCGAGCGGTCGACGAGTGCCACGACGTGCGCTCCCCCGACGGTGTAGACGTCGGCCCGGACTCGTCCCGAAACGGGCGCGGTCAACGTGAGGAGCGTGCCGCTGTTGAATGGGTTCGGGCTTGCTCGGAGCACTATGCCATCGCCGCGTTCGGCCTGCACGGCTACGGACACATCTGTCGACGCAGCGCCCAGCACGTGCCCGCCGGCGTCCACCGCTTCGACTCGATATCGATACCTGCCGCCTGCCGTTCGGTCCAACGCATCGTAGCCTGTCCGACCGGGATCTGCCGGCACGGAGCACACTCGTTGCATCGCGCCGGCAGTGCCGAGACGCTTTCGGGCGAGGTTGAATCGGGCGATAGGCTTGCCCACCGGCCCGCCTTCCGTGGACACCCATCTGAGGCGAACGTTGCCGCCAGAGCCGGTCCGTTCCGCGACCAGGCTCATCGGCGTCAGCGGGGCGGGCGCTTCAGCGGTACGAACGACCCATCCGCTCGGCACTCCGGTTGTACGCTCCGGGGCGACGAAGGCGGCCAACATGACACCGACGGCGTTCGTTTGCAGCCCGGGCCGAGCCAGGCCTCCGCGAGCGCCCCATACGGCGGGCAGAATCTCTATTCGACCGAACGGGCGCCCTTCGATCACCGTGGCAAGCTCCAGAGCGCCGGTATCAAGGTTCACCCAACTGACCCGTGTGAGCCCATCGTCCAGAATAGCGATGTGGGGGGTTGCGGCCACGACGCCCGGCGGGGTCACCTCGAAGACGGGCGTGTATCCACCGTCGAGGAGCCCGTGCGCGTAGAGCACCGGTCCGCCGTCGACGCCGCTCTGCCAGACGACGTGAGGCCTGCCCCAGGCGTCGAGCGCGAGGTCGGGCGCGCAGTCGTCGCCAGATCCCTGCCGTAGCGGGTGCCGAAGCTCCGGCGTCCAGCCCTTGCCGAACTTGCTCAGCCAAATCTCCCAGCCACCGGGCGATTCGACGTTCCAGACCAGCCAGAACGGCCCCGTTTCGCCGACGAACACTCGCGGCGAGACGGGCGCGCCGACGTCGCCGGGCAGCGGATAGAGTGTCCGGAATGGGGGCGGGTTGCCCTCCTGCCATACCATAGCGCAGATCGTGCGATCGGTGCCGTCCGGGTAGCGCTCCCACACGACCACGATCGAGTCGTCGTCGGACCCGTTGATGTTTGGCCCGGCTCTCCCTGCGATGTCGGGCCGAAGGTCCGGTGCCGGGGCGCCGGCCGAGTTGTCCACC
>CAZSJP010000503.1:0-4114 GCA_964606675.1 uncultured bacterium | reverse complement strand
GGGCTTGCGTTGCCGAGGGAATCGACGACGTACATGCGATACGAGTAGAGCGTCGGCTGGATCATCGCGACCGAGTCGACGAAAGCCGTCGTCGCCTGGCTCGTGATCGACGCGATGAGCGAACTGGAACGGCTCACGCTCGCGCTCGTCGCGCGGCGGATCTCGTAGTGGTCGAAGTCGAAGTCCGCGTTCAGCGTCCAGGAGAGCGCCGTGTGGTGCATCGAGCTGCTGTCGATGTCCACGACCACGTCCTCGGGCAGCTCCTCGACGCGCACGTCGTCTATCCACCAGCCGTCGCCGAACTGGTTGGTTTCGTTGCGTGCGTCTCTATCGAGTTCGTCATCCATCACGAACCTGACGCGAACGTCGGCCGCGCCGACGAACTGAGACAGATCGATGACCGCTTTCGTCCATCCCGGCTGCGAGCCGTAATAGTACGCCATCTGGTACCACACCTGCCCTTTGTCCGGTGACACGTACACGCGACCGTAGTCGTCCTCGTTCGTGTACGAGTAGTGGGCGCTGGTTATGCTGTAGTGGTGCCAGAACGTCAGCGTGGGGTTCGTCGCGGACGAGAGGTCGATCGTGCCGGCGAGCGTCATACTGGCGAACGCGTAGTCCGGGTAGCGCCCCACCGGACTGTCGTGCATCTGGTACGCCAGCGAGTGCCCGTTCGTCGCTAGCTCCCAGCTCGAGGTGATCCAGTTGCCGACCGAGCTGTCGGAGTCGAAGTGCTCGACGAACGGGTATGGGAACTCGTGCGCGATGTCCGAGATATCGAAGTCGTCCAAGTGCCAACCGTCGCTCTCGGCGCCGGCGCCGTTGGACCGCAGCCGGAATCGGATCAGCACCTCCGGGCTACCGCGGTATGGCGAGAGGTCGACCTTCTCCTGCCGCCAGGTGGAGTGGCTGCCGGTCACGTAGCACTCTTGAGTCCAGGTTGCGCCGCCGTCCTTGGATACCTCGACGAACCCCCAGTCGTTGTTTGGCTCGAACGAGTAGTTCTGCCAATAGCTGAGCACCGGCATTGCCGCGGGCGCCAGGTTGACCGTCAGCGTCAGAGACGAACTGGTGTTGGGGGCGTATACGTTGCCGCCCGGCGAATCGGTCCAATGGTAGCTGCCAGTGTGGGCATCGCCGTCTCCGGGCGTGTTGGGGACGATGCCCCACGTGCCGCCGGCCGAGAAATCGATGCTGGTCGAATCGACCGGGTCGCTGTGCGGGTAGTAGAGCGCAAACGTTCGAGCGCTCGTCTCGACGCCCGGGCTTGCAGCGCCCAACGTGTCGAGCACGAAGATGCGGTAGTAGTAGGTCACCCACGAGACGAGGCCGCTGTCCGATCCCGTGGTGGTCGTGGATGCCGAGATCGTGTCCACCAGAGCATCGGATCGCGTCACTCCGCTGGCCGTACCCCGACGAATCTCATAGCCGCCGAAGTCCGCGCTGTCGTACTGGGACCACGTTAGCTGCGTTCCGTGTGGGCTGGTGGCGTCGACGGTGAACGTGGCCACGTCGGTCGGCGCGCTCAGTGCGGCAGAAGCGATGAGCGTAGCCGCCACAAGCGCCACGGCTCGGTAGGTTCGCTCTAGCATTTTGGTCCACTCCGGTCGGAGGTATCGGCGGACATATGCGGCTCAGCGCTCGGCTCGGCGAGTTCGCCGCGTGATACAGTCCTAAGAATGCACTGCAAAACACGTGCTGTCAAGAATCTGGAGGGTCCGCGGGCATGGCCGGATACGCGGCGCATTTTGCCATTGCTGTGCCGGCCGATTCGGCGGTGTGCCGGCGCCGGAGTTCTCCCGACACCGACAGGTCTCCGCGAAGGCGCAAGGCGATGCTATCGCGCGCTGCGAATCAGTGCGATCGACCGCGCGGGAATCCTTACACGCCGACCACCGTCACCGTCACCGTCGTCCGCTATCCGAGCGAAGCCCAGCAACTCCTCCGCTTCGGCGGGGATCGGCTCGCCTGCGGCTGACACGACCACCGGCTTGTCGGTGAAGTTCTGCAATGCTGCGTCGCCGCCCGAGAACGGGTAGTACGCGACCTTGGGCGGGGCCAGGAACGCCTGCCCGGTTGCCGACGCGACCAGCCCTTGGATCACGTTGACGACCGGTTCCGGGTAGTGCTGCATCTGCAATACGATCGGAACGTTGAGGTTCTCGTCCAGGCGGTAGTCGAGTTCGGACACCCCGAACACGTTCAGCACCACGACAGCTCCGCCCGATGGGTGCTGCTGCCTGGTCACGACCGGCACGCGCGTCGAGCGCCTGTGCGCCGCGCATGAGAAGCTGGCGAGCACCTCGGCCGTCGTGGGCCACAGATCGAAGCGGAAACCGACGGGCCGGCCGGCGGCCGCGGGCTCGTCGCCCACGAAGAAATGGCGGCTCTCCCAGCGGATCGGCTGCGACCAGCCGTCGGGCCCGTAGCCGGCAAGCTCCTTCAAGCGAGCGTCCGTATCGTGCTGTGCAAGTAGCGACGCGGTCAGGAAGACCGTGCCACCAGCATCGACCGTCTGCGAGACCTTGCTCGCCAGGTCGGCGTCGTCGGCGACGTGGTCGGTCAGTAGCAGCGTGGGCGGCGGCGCCGTCGGCCACTCGGCAACGGGGACGAGCGGGATCCCGACCATGCCCAGCCCGTCGAAGATGTAGCCGTCAGCGGCCGGCTGGGAGTCGTGTGGGCGCACCGTGACGATGCCCGTTGGCTGCTGTCCATCGAGCTCTGCGGCGAGCTGCTCCAGCCGAGGCATCATGCCCTTGAGCGCGGCGATGAGATAGCCGTTCTTCTCCGGGAACAGACTGCCATACTCGAACAGCATCAGCGTGCGCATGCCGCCGAGCACCGACTGCCAGGCTTGTTCGACGTAGACGATCGGATCGCATCCGTACGGGTCGAACCACGCTCCCTCGAGGTCCGGCTCGGCGTTGTTGTGCCAGCGAGAGTTGAAGCATCCCTCGTACTGGTGCACGTAACCGGTGCTCGGCGTGTCGGGGTCGCGGGTCTCAGTTCCGATCCAGGTGGCTTCGAACTCGGCGGGCTGTCGGGCGGTATCGTAGCCGAAGATCGCGAGCCTGTCGTACCACTGCGGGAACTTGAGAATCATCTTGATGCCGGGGTTCTTCGCCTTGCACGCGCCGACTATCACGTTCTTGGTGAAATCCAGCAGGAGATCGCGTCGAAAGTCTCGCCACGAGCGATCGGCCTTCGCATTCCGGCACCGTTCGCACAGGCACTGCGTGCAGAACGCGTCGTCTATGATGAACTCGTCGAACAGCTCGGCGCCGAGTTCCATCGCGGCCCGAAGCTCGTCCCATGTTGCCGGGTCGGTGTAGCACAAGTCGTTACCCCAGCGGCTGTTGCCGCCGAGCTCGCTGGCGCCGCGCGAAGGCATGATGCCGGCGCACGGCACGATGTCGGCCCCGCCGAAATCGTCGCGGAGCGCGATCAGCAGATCGCGGTCGACGATTCGTCCGCTCCGCCATACGTCGAAGTACGCTTTGGTGACGCCGACGCTCTTCGCGTTCCGGATCATCTCGGCTCGGCCGCCCTTGTCCGGAGCGTAGTCCGGCACTCGACTCGTGACGACGTACATGACCCAGTTGATCGCTGACATGGCTGTGGCTCCCGGTTGCGCGCGGTTGGCGTGAATGGGACGACCGTATCCGTCCGTCGAGGCTCTAGAGACGATATGCAGACCGACGGCGACGACCAAGGTGTGCCGAAGGCCGGTGCGGGCGCGCAGCACCCCTTGCGCCTCGGCTGACACATGCTGGGCGCAGCCGCATGTCCCCGCCACAGCCCGTTGCCGGCCGTGCGAGTCGAGCCGGCAGACAACCGCGGCCGCGTATCGCGGCAGAAAAGCGCGCTCGGGCGTTGCGTATCTGAGCCGGCCTGTCTACCGTACCATTAGTGTTGTGTCCGCTTGCGCTCCTCGCGCGGTGTGTGCACACGCTGAGACGTAGCGCGGCCGGCGGCCCCTGCGGGGGCAGACGCCCGACCGCGAGCCGGTCGCCTGAAGGAGGATTTGAGATGCCTGGACTCGGAAGATCCGCGCTGAGGTTGTTGAACGTCGGTTTGGTCGGCTTGGGCCTTGCGGCTGGAGCGCTGGCGGGGA
>CAZSJP010000502.1:0-4127 GCA_964606675.1 uncultured bacterium | reverse complement strand
AAGACACCCTTCGTGCCATATGAAGACACCATCCGCGTGCCGCTGATCGTGATGGACCCACGCGCCGAATGCCGCGGACAGGTATCGGAAGCATTCGCGAACCTGGTCGACATGTTCCCGACAATCGTCGGCATGGCGGGCGTACCGCACGGCCACCGCATAAACGGGCACGACCTCGGGCCGGTGGTGGCTGGGAAAGCTGAGCAAGTCGCCGACGCTGCATTCGTCGAGAACCCCTGGGGTGTTGCCGCCATCCGGCAGGGCGACTGGAAGCTTCTTCAGTCGGCCAGAAGCGATTCATGCGAGCTGTACGACCTCGCCATCGACCCTGGCGAGCGCAACAATCTGTATCCGGAGATGGCCGATTCGCCCATCGTCGCCAGGCTGCGCGAGGCGGGGCTGCGGTATCTTCTCGGGACGTCGCGGGATCGCTTCCTGAAGGACGTCAGCGAGACTCAAGTCGTAGTCGACGAGGAGAGGGCGCGGCTGGGCAGGGAGAAGCTGCCGGTCTCGCCGGACGGATGGCAGACGGCGTGGCCGGAGTCGGCAAGTCCGAGCACCGGCTGATGGCGCGTCCGCACGGCAGCAAGAACGAGAGCCACTCGCCGTTGGGCGGGTGGCTCTCGTAGCATAGACGAACCGAATTGCGGCTCGCGACTCTGTGCGCTTACCTGAGAAGTGTCATCGGACGCACGCTGACGTAGTTGCCCGCGACCATACGGATCAGATAGAGACCCGTCGACACTTCACGCTGCGAGTTGTCCATGCCGTCCCACAGGACGTTGTAACGCCCGGCTTCGGCGGCGCCGCTGACAAGCGTCCGTACCGGCTGACCGACGGCGTTGTAGATCACGATTGATACGTTGCCCGCTTCGGCCATGCTGTAACGAACCGACGTCGACGGGTTGAATGGATTCGGGAAGTTCCCAGCCAGCTCGGTGACGCTTGGCAGGGCGTCGCTGATGGGGTTCTTCGTGATGAGGTCGACAACGCGGAAATGCACGGTATCCGGCACCGACGCTACTCCGTCGCTGACGCTGAAGACGACGTAACCAGCGGCCGGGTTCTTCCAGTTCAGTGTGAAGACGCGCGTTTCCGGATCGAACGATGCGACGTTCTTGTACGTGGTCCGATAGATCTTCACGTAGGTGTAGGTCAGATCGTCGCCGTCCTCATCGGTTGCCTCTATCTCGAACTTGAGTATTTCACCCTCGATCGACTTTGCCGTGTCGACGAGCATCGGCACCCATACCGGCGCGTGGTTGCTGGTGATGGCCATCTCGACCTGTTCAGTCTCCTTGCCGTCGCTGATCTCAAATACAGCCACGGTATCGACCATCGCGTCGACTGCCAACGAGAACGCACCCGTTCCGGCGTCCCACGTTGCCGCCATCGGCTTGGCGATGAGCGTCAGCGTGAGCGCTGCGGCGTCGTTGGTGTCCGGATCGCTGACGGTGACTGTCCGCGATAGGGTCGTGCCTAGCGTGACGACTGCGTCGCCGGCGCCGGCGATGGCCGGTGCACGGTTCAACTCGTTGACGGAGATGGCGATCGAGAGCGTGTCGATGCCGCCGGTGGTGTCGGCGTCATGCACGCTGAACACGGCCTTGACCACCTCCGACCCGAGAGAGTCGGCAGCGTAGTAGCCCGGGTCGAATATGAGCGTCCGACTCGAGTCGATGTAACCGACTTCCCAACGCGAAGACGAATCGGGAATCGAGATCATGGCGTAGATGAGCGAATCGCCGAACGACTCGTCGCCGTCCTCGGCCACGATCACGAGCTCGAGACGCTCGCCTTCATCGAGGTTGATTTCCGATTCGACCCGCCACTCCGGCTCGCGGTTCGAAGTGCTCTCGGTGCTGTCAATGACGACGACTATGTCGATGTCTACCGTCTCAGTGCCGTCAGTCACCGAAAGCGTCATCGTGGACGTGTCGGTCGCGGCCGTGTCGGGCACGACCCAGACGAAGTTGAGCGTAGTGTCGTTGAACGTCGCGCCCAATGGCAGGCCAGTCGCCGAGTACATCAACGAGTCGTCGTCGGCATCGGTTGCCATTCCCACGGTCTCGTCGAACTCGTCCTGCCGGAACACCTTCAACGTGTCCGGCACGTCGGCGTCCGACCAGTCCGGAGCGTCGTTCACGCTGTTGGCCGTGATGGTCACCACGTGGAAGATGTCCTTCGCGCCATCCGACGCCTTGACGGTCACGTTGTACTCACCCGCTTGATCCTGCGTGGGAGTCCACGAGATCGAGATCAAGGAGTCCATTCCCGCTCTGGGACCGACGGAGTACGTCAGCACCTCGACGTCCATGCCATCGGGTACTGGATTGTCGAGGATCCAGTAGGACAGAACGGAGTCGGCCACGTCGGCATCCGTGGCGGCCAGCGTCAGAGCCAGCGCCTCGTCTTCGTCCACCGCGACGGCGGACGGGGCACTGTCCCAAACGGGCGCCGTGTTGGTGATCGTCACCGTCAGGTCGACGGCTGCGGTGACCCCGTGCACTGTTGTGCCGGCGGTTGCGTTACCACCGTCCCACGTCGGGTCGGAGTTGACGATCGTGACCGCGATGGTTGTGTCAACGTTGGTCGTGCCGTCAAATACGTTGAGGACGACGTTGACCGGGGTCGCAGATACCTCGCCGATGAGCGGCGTCCAGACGATGTCGGCAGTGCCGTCGCCGTTGTCAGTGAGGATAGCGGTGGCCGGCAGGGCCGTGTTCAGATCGGTTATGACCAGCGCATCATCGTCGATGTCCATAGCGTGGACGGAGATCGTCGTCTCCACACCGTAGTCGAGTTCTGCCGTGGGTTCCGCGAGGATCCACGACGGTTCCACGGCCTGGGCTGCCAGCGGTACCGCTAGCAGCGCAAGCCCTGCCAACATGATAGCAATTTTGCGGCGCATTGGTGCTCCCTTCAGTGTGTGCAGCCCGAGTACGTATCCCTCCAGATGCGCTCAGGTGCAACCTCCTATATCGCCGCTACAGAGTCCTCTAACCCCGCAGGCCTGCAAACGCTGCCACCCGTGACTGTTCTACCCCCCATCGGACTCAGGGTTCCCCAATGGGAGACTCCTTGCCGCGGTTTGTATAATATCGCCTCTGTTGCAGCAGAATACAACACCCAGCTACTACACGCGGGAAATGGGCGATCGCGCGGACGCATTCGCGTCACGATTCCTGGCTGCCGTGACCCCTCGGTTCCCAGCAGTCGTCGCCGCCTCCATCGCGACATTCGACCAGTCTGGCGAGTGCGAACAGGGCATCGGAAAGCCGGTTGACGAACCGTAGCGCTTCGCCGCCAACAGGCTGCGCCACCGCGGCTTCCACAAGACGTCGCTCCGCACACCTGCATACCGCGCGCGCCAGGTGCAGCCTGCACGCTCCCTCACCGCCGCACGGCATGATGAATCCTGCCAGCGGCGGGCACTCGTCCGAAGCCAGATCGATCGTCTCTTCGAGCCAGCGAACGTCTGCGTCGGTGATTCGTCCGAGCGCCTCAGCCGACGAGAGGTCCGCGCCAAGCTCGAGCAGCAGCGCCTGAATCTGCCGAAGCACGCCGAGTATCTCCTCGTCGTCGATGGCCGCCCGCGCCATCCCGAGATGGCTGGTAAGCTCGTCGAGCGCTCCCAACGCCTCAATGCGAGGGTGGCTCTTCGCGACTCGGCCCGCGCTCGGCAGATATGTGGTGCCTTCGTCGCCGGTTCGCGTGTATATGCTTCCCATCTTGCGCCTTTCCTAATCGTTACGCGCATATTGTACGGCTCAGGTCGTCAAATCGGTAGATCGCAGCGGGAACGCACTCGTCGGTCCGGCCGGCAGGTAGATCGGAGCCGAGTGGCTCGAACGGTCGGAGGGGAGGGTTGGTTCTACGACGATCGGCCGGCCACGAAATCCGCAACCGTCTGCGAGAGCAACGCCGTCGTGAACGGCTTCTGCAGATATCCGAGCAGCCCCGGTTCCATCTGCTCAAGCTCGCGATCGTCGGGGCAGTAACCCGAGCAAATCACGACGGGGACGTCCTCGCGGATGCGTCGCATCTCCAGCAAAGTATCGTGCCCGTTGAGCCTGGGCATCGCGAGGTCCAGCAGGACGAGGTCGATGTTCGGGTAATCCGCGCGG
>CAZSJP010000501.1:0-4142 GCA_964606675.1 uncultured bacterium | reverse complement strand
GACTTCGAGGTTGTATTCGCGGTATTCTCCGAAAATGTGCATCGAGATCGGCTGGTTCGAGGGTACCCATAGCAATGCCGATGCCACGAACTCACCCAACGAGATGACGAAGGCCAGCATGGCGCCGCCGATAACTCCGGGCGCCACAATCGGTAGCGTCACTCGGCGGAATCGCAACCACCAACTCGCGCCCAGAGTGCGCGCTGCCTGGTCCAACGCAGGGTCTAATCGCTCGAACGCTGCATGTGTCGAGCGCGCCACCAGGGGGAGATTCCTCACGAAGTAGGCGATGGGCAACAGCCAGAACGAGCCCGCCAAGATCACACCGAAGCTGAACACGTTCGGGCTGCTGAACGCGGTGAGAAGATTGACCGCGACAACCGTCCCGGGAAGCGCCCAGGGCAGCATCACGAGCAAATCGAGCGCCTTGCCGTAGCGAAACCGACGATTCGCCAGCAGCCATCCGATGGCGGTTCCGAATACAAGGTTCGCGATCGTGGCCAGGCCGGCCATCTCAAGGCTGCGAAGAAGCGGTCGGATCGCGCTTAGGATGCGTTCGTAGTTCTGAAGAGTGAACTGGGTCGGGAGTATGCTCGTCAGCCGGAATGTCCACGTGCCGGGCATCACGAACGACAGGAGCAGCAGGACCAGGTGCGGAACTAGAGCCGTCGCCGACAGGGCCACCGCGATGTACGGAAATGCGGCTCTCATCGCGCCCATCGGAAGCGAACGGCGTGGTCGCACCGGTCCCTTTGCCGAACCTGTCGGCGGGCGACGCCAGTTCCAGGCGCGCAGCAGAATCAGAAACGAGAGAGAGATCGCGGACAGCATGATCGTCTGCGCAGAGGCAAGAGGCAAGTCGCCCGACTGTTTCGTCCAGTATATCTGCACGCTCAGCACGCGGACTTCGCCGCCGAATAGCAGTGGCGCGCTGAAAGAGGCCATCGACGTCATGAAGACGAGCAAGGACGCTCCGACAGCGGCCGGCACAAGCGCGGGAATCGTAACTTTGCGGAAGCGCATCCACCGCCCTGCGCCGAGGCTTCTTGCGGCGTCGTCGAGCGAAGGATCTCGGCCCTCAAGCGCCGATGAGAGTAACGTGTAGAAGAACACGTAGAAGCTGTACGAGTGGACGACCACGACGCCCGATACCCCCTGTAGCGACCATCGGGAGGCATCGAGACCGAACAGGGCGCTAAGCCCGCGTGGCAGGAAGCCGCTCTCGCCAAGGAGGAAGACGAACGAAAGGACGCCGATCAGGGGCGGCAGGACGATGGGCATCATGAGAAGCGCGCTGCACAGCCGGCGACCGGGAAACTCGAAAGTCGTCATGAATACTGCGAGCGGCAATCCGACAATGGCCGCGCCCAGAACGGAGAGGAGGGATATCAGAATGCTGTTTCGCGCAGCCACCATGCTTGCAGGCGCTTCGACGGAGCAGACTTCGGCGAGGTGTGCCAGTGTCCATGAGCCGTCGGCGGCCAGCATGCTCTGGCGAACGACGGACATCGTGGGGTACAGGACGTAGCCGGCCATGACGAACGCGACGAGCGCGCCCAGCGCCCAGATGCCGTGTCGGGCATCGATTCGCGTCCATTTGTCTAGATCACCGCGCATGAATAACAGGGCCGACTCCGCGCATGGCCGCATCTGCAAGCCCAACCTTAGGTTGCGGCGATTACCGGGGATGGGTTGGACGTCCTGATGCAGCGCAGGAAGGTCCAGCAAGAACGAAGAATCTCTTCACCCTGCGGCTGCGGCTTGGTCGCGTCCAGCATCGATTCGCGTCGCCTTCACCAGACACGCGATCACAAGCGATGAGAGGGCAGTAGAGACCCATGCACCAACCGCAGCGATCACTCGCAACCAGAACCGTCTTGTCTCGGATAGGAACGGCTCGAAAAGGCCGGCATCCGGCGACCAATGGAGATGATACGTCGTGCTTTCGCCGGTAGGGGATTCCACGATGTTATCGTACATGGCGCCATCGACCGGATCCGCTGCGGCGGCTTGCGGAACGTAAGTAACTGCGCCGTAGTTAAACAGTTCTCGGAAATCGCTGGCGCCCAGATACCTGGTTGAGAATCTATGGTCTTGGAAGGGACGCGGGTATCTGCCTGCGTAGTGGACTGTCGCGGTGCTCATGGCACGATTCGATCGCAGCTCGAGAAGGTCCTGCAGCGACAGCAGCCTGTCGTGAAGCAAATACCGCGTGCCCATCATGGGATCGACCAGAATCCATCGCTGCAGTTCGGACACCCATACCTCAAGCACCGAATGTCCACTGCGCATCGGATCGTCAGGCACGGTCGTGCTGAGACCAACGTAGCGAGATGCGATCCCGTCACCTAGGAGAAAGTATCGGAAGAGCTTGGCCTGCGACATGCACAGGATGCGTCCGCGATAGGTGCCGAGCACCGGGTATTCCGGGTCTACGGTTTCCGGGGCCATCTCATCGTACATCGGCCACGAAGCGAAACGCGGGCGCCACCACACCATTAGCGAATCGACCCGCGCCATCGTACCAGCCGCCGGCTCAGGAGAGAAACCGACCAGCGAGCGAGGGCGTGATAGTCGACCGGGGTCCACGGAGAGCATCTCCAGCCGGATCGCATAGGTCGCACCGATTACCATGTCCGGACGATCGGCATGGTTCTCAAGAGGCGGAATCCAGTCGAAGTAGGACGAATCGCTGGTGACGGCGAACACTTCCACGCCGTATGGTCGGAGGGCCGCCTCGCGAGTCAGCGTGACGGCGGTGTACAGCAGCACCGACGTTGCGAGGCCCAGAACCACGACCAAGCTGCGGCAGACATTCCGGCTCTTGCGGCGGAAGTACTCGACACATCGATTCGGCATACTCACCCCGATACGTCGCTCACGGCGGACATCACAAGCGGAAGAAGTCCCGTAGGGCGAGAATGGCGGTTCTTCCACAGACTCGACACATGTGCGACGTCGAGCCTGCGACGTGCGGAGTTATCACCACGTTCGGGAGCGAGCGTAGAGGATCGTCCGAAGGTGGTGGCTCCGGCTCGAACACGTCCACTATCGCCCTGTATCGGCCACTCACCAGGCCCTCGACGAAGGCATCGTAATCCAGGATGGCTGTTCGGGCCGAGTTGATGATGAGCGCGCCATCGCGGATCGACTCGACGTGGGCCTTGGTCACGAGGCGCCTGGTCTCGTCGGTAACAGGTATATGGAACGTAATGATAGAGGATGTGCTCATCAGCTCGTCGAGGCTGACCCACTGCACGCCGAGCGCGCGTGCATCATCGGGCGTGACGTACTTGTCGTACGCCACGATCTCGACGTTGAACGGTCGCAAGAGTTCGACGACCAAACGTCCGATTCTGCCAAGGCCGATCACGCCGACCCTGTTGCCGTCGAGTATGCCCGACGTAAGCTCGTGATCCGGCCATGTCTCGCCCGACCGCATTGCGCGATCCAATTCCGCGAACCGAAATACGCCGGTTATCGCCGCTCCAAGCGTCCATTGCGCGACGGCGAAGTTGTTTCCGTCGGAAGCATCCAGGACTGCCAGGCCAGCTTCGCGCCATTCCGCGGTCGCCCTGTCATGTAGATCATGGAACCAGTGGGAGATGGAGGCCACTCTGATCGACGGAACCTTGGAAAGCACCTCAGCGGTGATCTCGGCCGCTCCCGTGCCGTTCAGGGACAATATCCCGTCGCATCCGTCGAGTCGGGCCTGAAGACTGTCGGGAGTGTCGGCGAGCGGGCTATCGTCGACAATGTCGGCAAACTCGGCCAACATATCCCGATTGGCCGAGTCGAGGTACCGCTCGTGCCACGTGCCTATTCTATGCACGTAGATCCGTGGGCGCTTCATCCTCAGTCTCCCTGGCAAGTGTGCGTGTCGGTAAGTCAGCAAGCCATAGCGAGGGTGCGTCGGCTATTCCGGGCTTCGTCTGACGGGTAGAGATGACATGTCAACGACCCCGCTCACCAGTTCGGAAGTCCGGATATTGGCGGACCCGGCCGACAACGGCACGCTCACTCGTCGCTGTCGATGCTTCATTCGGCGACGGCTCGTCCTGCTCGGCCATCGACGCCTGCTGTTCTCCGAAATACTCTGGCGCAGGCCGGCCATCCTTTGTCCGGAGATCGGCGAGTGCCCC
>CAZSJP010000500.1:0-4147 GCA_964606675.1 uncultured bacterium | reverse complement strand
AGGCGGCGCCGTCATGGGGCTCGCCGTTGCAAGCCTTGGGATCCTGGGCGTCGGCGCCTTCTTCGTGATGTACGTCAGCGGCGGCGTGTGCCGCAACGACCCGACGATCATCGCGGCGATCAACGGATTCGCCATGGGCGCAAGCTCGATCGCCCTGTTCGCTCGCGTCGGCGGCGGGATCTACACGAAGTCGGCCGACGTCGGCGCCGACCTTGTGGGTAAAGTCGAAGCCGGCATTCCCGAAGACGACCCGCGCAACCCGGCGACGATCGCCGACAACGTGGGAGACAACGTGGGCGACACGGCCGGAATGGGCGCCGACATATTCGAATCGTACGTCGGCTCGGTGATCGCCACCATCGCGATAGCCGCCACGGCGACCGCGTCAGCGTTGCCCGGCTTGGCCGCGATGCCGACCCTCGCCGACCGTCTGTCGTTCATGACGGCACCGCTGTTGGTCGTTATGTTCGGCCTGCTTGCATCGCTTGTCGGAATCGCGACCATCGGGGTCTTCGCCAAGGGCAGCCCTGCCGGAGCCCTTCGTTACTCGACGTACGTGGCCGCGGCCCTGATGCTCGCAGGAGCGTATGTGGTGCTCGACGCGCTCGGATTGCCTGCCGTACATTGGTGGGCCGTTCTCCTCGGCAGCGTAGCCGGAATCGTAATCGGCCTCCTGACCGAGTACTACACGGCGGGCAAGCCGATACACGACATCGCCGAAGCTTCGAAGACCGGACCGGCGACGAACATCATCACCGGCCTCGCCGTCGGCATGATGAGCACCGCTCTTCCGGTTCTTGTCATCGCGGTGGCCATCGCCGGCGCGTACATCCTCGGCGGCCTCTATGGCATAGGGATCGCGGCGGTGGGCATGCTTGCAACGGTCGGGATAACGATGGCGGTCGACGCGTACGGACCAATCGCCGACAACGCCGGCGGCATCTCGGAGATGGCCGGGCTCGGCGAGGAAACGCGTGCGATCACGGACGGGTTGGACTCGCTCGGCAACACGACGGCGGCGATCGGCAAGGGCTTCGCAATCGGCTCGGCGGCTCTGACGGCGCTCGCAATGTTCAGCGCGTTCGCAAGCGCGATCAAGTCGAGCAACGCGTCGTTCTCGATCGACCTCACCGAACCGGCCGTCGTTATCGGCATGCTGGTAGGCGGCATAGTGCCGTTCGTCGTGGCCGCGCTCACGATGACGAGTGTCGGCAAGGCTGCGTTCGCGATGGTCGAGGAGGTCCGGCGTCAGTTCCGCGATATTGTCGGGCTCATGGAGGGCAAGGCGAAGCCCGACACGAAACGTTGCGTCGACATCGCCACGTCGTCGGCGCTGAGGCAGATGGTCGCCCCCGGCCTGTTAGTGGTTCTGGTGCCGGTTGTCGTGGGCGTCGTGCTCGGGCCCGAGGCCCTTGGCGGAACCCTCGCGGGCGGCCTGGTGACCGGCGTCCTGATGGCGCTCATGATGTCGAACGGCGGTGGCGCGTGGGACAACGCGAAGAAGCTGTTCGAAGCCGGCGAGATCGAAGGTCAGCCGAAGGGGTCGGACGCGCACAAGGCGGCTGTCGTCGGGGACACCGTCGGCGATCCGTTCAAGGACACGTCCGGGCCGTCGATGAATATCCTCATCAAGCTCATGTCGATCGTCTCTCTGGTGATCGCGCCGATACTCGCAGGGATGAAGCCGCTGCTCGACATCTAGTCGGGGGGTGGGCGAAGTCGCCTGAGTTTCGTACATTTGATTGTTCTGCGTGCCGCGGGCTATGCCTGCGGCACGCCCTTTTCTCTCGGCTTCCCTCTCGGCGAGGGAGGCCAGACGCAGTCTGTCCAACGGGAGGACAACTATGCCGAGATACTACGAGACGACGTTTCTGATTGACCCTCAGCTCGAAGAGCCGGAGATATCGAAGCGGCTGCAGCTCTACGTAGACATCCTGAAGGAAGCCGGCGCGTTCGAGTTTCGCGTCGACCGTCGCGGCACCAGGAAGCTCGCCTACGACATCAAGGGCAAGGAAGGCGATTGGCGGACACAAGGCGACTACGCCTTCGTGATGTATCAGGGGCCAGGTACCTGCATCGAGGCGGTCGAGGCGCGGTTGCGGCTCGACGAGGACGTGCTCCGGTTCATGACGATCCGCCACGACAAGCTGCCGCCAACGGCGTTCGAGCCGTCCGATGGCACGATCGAGGTTCTCGCACCCACCGCCAGACCTGAACCTCGAACTCCAAGGCCCGAACCCGAGCCGAAGGCACCGGCCCCCAAGCCCGAGCCTGCGCCGGAAGCGCCCGCGGACGAAGCGAAGCCTGAGCCACCGGCCGCCGAGCCTGCGCCGGAAGCACCGGCTCCCGAGCCCGAGAAGGAAGATGCCGGCGTCGCCGACGAGGCCGAGGCAAACGAGGCGAAGCCTGAGACCGGCGACGAAGACGAAGCGAAAGAGACCGGCTCCGAACAGGAGAAGGAGTAGCCATGCCGAAGCGACCGAGGAAGATCAATAAGCTCTTTGAGGCGGGCATCAAGTACATAGACTACAAGGACGAGAAGCTTCTGCGCCGCTTCGTGAGCGATCGCGGGAAGATCGTCCCTAGACGCATGTCTGCCCTAACCGAACGACAGCAGCGGGAGCTCTCAGTGGCAATCAAGAGGGCGCGTCAGATCGCACTGATTCCCTACGTGACTGAAACGGTCAAGTAACGAGGATATATATGAAGGTCATACTCAGAGACGACGTACCCTCGCTCGGATCGGCAGGCGAGATGCTCTCCGTCAAGGACGGATACGCGCGCAACTACCTGATCCCGCGCAGCCTGGCATACCGAGCCACTAAGCGCAATCTCAACGTCTGGGAGAGCGAGAAGCAGCAGCGCTTCGCGAGAATCGCGAAGGAGACCCAGGAAGCCGAAGCCTACCGGCGGGTTCTTGAGGCGGTCCAGCTGACGATTCCGATGAACGTCGGCGAGGAAGGCCGGCTCTTCGGGTCCGTCACGAACCGGATGATCGCATCGGAGTTGGGCGAGAAGAACTTCGACGTCGACCACCGCAACATCGTCATCGATGAACCTATCCGGTCCCAAGGCGATTTCGAGGTGCTGATTAGACTCGCGCACAGCGTCTCGGCGACGATCAAGGTGACCGTCACCCCGCTGAATGTCGTGGAAGCCGCTCCCACGGATGAGGCTGCTCCCGCCGATGAGGCCGCTCCCGCCGATGAGGCGGAGCAGGACGATCAGACGGGCGAGAGCGACGACGGTCAGGATGTCGAGCAGGAGTCGGCTGAAGAGTAGGCCGACCACAGCACCGGGTACGACGAGCGAGCGGCGGCGCCTCAGCAAGAGACGCCGCCGCTATCCATTCGGCCGTCACATGTGTCGGAACGTCTTCGTTAGGACGCTGCGCGAGCCTTCCGGATCGCCAGGATCAGCTCGCCCTTCAGTGCGCGCGAAATCTCTCGTCCGGACAGGCCGATGTTCGGCAACGACCTGGCCAAGCGACGCAGCTCTCTGACAGGCGTCGCGTCAAGATCGTCGGCGCCGGTCTCGTCCGAAGAGGCGGATTCGGGTTCGTCTACAGCCGGTGTGGCGCGGTCGAACATGCGCCAGATCGACTCGTCCGGCCTCGGAATCACGTGAGACGACACCAGATGCCCCACTCTAGCCGCCTCTCCCGCGCCCACCTCGACGGCCACCTGCACTGATGCAACGTCGCCGACGACTAGCACCGTCACCAATCCGCCCCAGACCTTCTCAAGCGTACGCACGTCTACCTGCGCGGCCTTGACGGCAGCGTCGGTGGCCGCAATCAGCCCGACCAGCCCCTGAGTTTCGATCTGGCCAAGGGCCAGACCGTCCACGAATCCCGTCATCTTCGTCCGAGACTATGCTGAGGGAAGTATCTTCTCGACTTCGGAATGCGGACGCGGTATCACGTGAACCGATACCAGCTCGCCAACTCGTTGCGCCGCCGCGGAGCCGGCTTCCGTCGCAGCCTTCACCGCGCCCACGTCGCCCCGAACCAGAACAGTGACGTAGCCGCCGCCGATGGTTTCCTTGCCGATGAGGGTAACCTTAGCGGCCTTGACCATGGCGTCAGCCGCCTCGATCGAACCTATCAGGCCCTTGGTCTCGATCATTCCAAGTGCTTCCAGCATCC
>CAZSJP010000499.1:0-4148 GCA_964606675.1 uncultured bacterium | reverse complement strand
AAGCTCTGCGCACGCGAGCGATACAAAGCGACTTCGACACGGATCGGTTAGGAACTTGGTGTGTCGGGGCTGTCAACGCGCTCGCCCGTCAAGTCGACCGGGTGGGCGGGGTCGACGAATACTACCCGTTCGAAAGGAGCTATCCGGCAGCGGCATTTGGCCTGTACGCGGTGAGTCGTGTGCTTCACGACTGGACGGAGGAATCCCCACACCTCTTGGCGCGAGTGAACCTGCCGCCGCTAAAACGACTTGCGCGACATCTTGCTGGGAGGACGGAGCCTAGCGCAAGCAACCAGTGGGCTGCCGGAATCGCTGGGATATCGCTTGCGGCGGCCGACGGTCTGCTGGATGTACCGCCTTCTGTTGCGCGCGAGCAGGCCTCGCAGTTGTTCGCGCGACAACATGCCGAGGGCTGGTTCCCCGAATACGGTGGACCAGACTTCGGTTACCTCTGCGTCACCATCGACGCCCTGGCAGATTACTATGACGCAACGAAGGACGATCGGGCGATCCATGCGATCGACAGCGCCATCGAGTTCGTCGCCGCGTGCATAGGCGCCGATGGAAGGCTGCCGTCGACTCTCAACAGCCGAAATACAGACTACGTCACTCCATACGGCCTCGTGCGAGCCGCGAGCCGGAGTGCAACCGCTGCATGGGTTGTCCAGACATTATTTCGCGACGTGAACGATCCCGCACACTTCGCGTGGTCCACGGATGACCGCTACCACTCCCACTATCTGTACTCGAGCATCGCAAGAAGTGTGCGACACATATCGCAAATGGTCCCAAATACCGCTCGACCGCAGCCCCAGTCGATATGGATGGAGGGATGTGGCTACGGTATAACATGGGCGCCCGATGCTAGCTGGACTGCGTACGTCGGCGCTCGCAAAGGCGGACTGATCCGGATCCACTACGCCGATGGTCGCGCCGCCGAAGTGGATAACGGCTGGCGAATCCGTCAGGCGGGAAGACTCTGGACGACGAACTGGTGGTCCGATCATTGGACGATTTCGTATGACAATGGCGTCACGACGATCACTGGGCGATGCGTCGCAGTGAAACGACTCGTCGCATCGCCGTTGAAGCACGTCGTTCTGCGTATTCTCTCGCGCCTCTTTGGCAGCAAGCTGATCCCTCTGCTCAAAGAGCGCATGATCCACCGAACCAAAATGGACAACGGACCTCCATACCGACGCACGATCGAACTTGAGCAGGACAGTATACGCGTCTCTGAGGAGTTCGATGCACTGCCTGCAGGACGGGCTACCCGTTCGCCTCGCCAGAACTTGCGACACGTGGCAAGTGCGGACAGCTTCAGTTCCGAAGAGATGAGGGCGCCGGCATCCTGCTCGCCCGAGGAGGACTTGTCCGACGGGCTTCGCATGGCAACCACTCTCGGAATCGTGAACAAGGAGGCCCGACCTTGATGCGATTCGTGTCTATGGCGGTATCCGCGGCCATTCTCGCCGTCATCTACTCCCGGATCGACATCGCCAACCTCATTGACGCACTGGCGAGGAGTCGGATCGACTCCCTCATACTCGCAGCAGTACTCTTCGCGCCCAACGTCTTGTTGCTAGCCGCCAGATTCCGAATATTGGTTCCTCCGGGCGACCTGTTTGGGTTGCGGTACTCCGTGCGACTTGTCCTCGCTTCGGCTGTTCTGAATGCCGTATTACCATCGAAACTTGGCGATCTATCGCGCGCGTGGGCGCTGCGAGACCGCGCCATTGCTGGCGTGCCTGTGGGGCTCGCCGCAGTCATTCTCGACCGAGCGCTGGACTTGCTGTCGTTGCTCCTCCTGGCTTGCATCGCATTCCTGCTGATGTGGCCAGACAGCACCGTACTCTGGTCCATTGCCGCCGCTATGTGGATAGGACTCGTTGCGGGCGCTCTGCTCATCGCCCGCAAGGGCACGGTTGCCACGACGTTCCGGATCGGCTCACGATTTCTGCCGGCGGCAGCGCGGAAACACGCTCGGACGCTGGAAATCGCGGGCGTGTTCGTGCACGAACACGTAGCGACGCATCCGACCGTGTTGGGCCGGGTGAGCGTGATCTCAATCGCATGTTCCGCGACCAATATCGCACAGACCTGGTTTTTCGTCGTGGCGCTCGGGATCGCTATCCCGCTCGCCGATCACATTGCTCTGAGCACTGCCGCTATTCTCGCTGGGCTGATCCCGATAACGTTCGCTGGGATCGGCACGCGCGATGCCGCGATCGTCGCGCTCTACTCAACGTATACCGATCCCGCCACGAGCGCCGCACTTGGTGTGCTGTTCACGATGCGATACATTGTGCTCGTAGTCGTCGGCATACCGTCCTTCCTGTCCTTGTTCGGATCTCGCGCCAACAGAATGGACACAGACGATGTCTTGCGTGACGATCCAGGATAGAGGCTGAGCTCACCGCGACCGAACTTGGAGGCCAACCGGCGTGCCATTGATTCTTGCTGCCATTTCCATAACAATATGTGGCGCTGTCATGCTGTCGATCGGGGGGGCAGTGTTGACCGCAATCCGATGCCCGATTCCGTCGGCGTTGGCTCGAACATCCGTCGCCCTGGCTCTCGGTGCTGCTGTCGTCGCCAACATCACCGCTGCGGCGGGACTCGCCATCGGATGGACATGGGGGATTCCCGCAGTAGCAGTGATCTTCTTTGCCCTTGCCGCCATGGGCGCAGAATCGTCACGACGTGACCTGACCGCCGCCGCAAGAGGCATTCGCGATTGGTGGGGCACGGCGACCTGGACCGAACGCGGATCTATCGTTGTTGCGGGGATCGTGCTTGCACTACATATTGCCAGCGTGACAATCCCTATGGGCGAGACCGACAGTGTGCGAACGTACCTGCGCCACGCGCCGCTTCTCCTTCTTGAAGGCAGGCTGCAAACACTGCCGGACGAAATGTTCAGCCAATTTCAGCTCAATCGGCAAATGTTCTCCGTCCTCGGCTACGCGACGTGGGGCGCACCACTAGCGCGCGGCTTCAACCTGTTGTTCCTGCTAGGTGTGGCGCTCAGCGCCGCCACAATCGCCAACCGGACGTATGGACGCAGGGCCGCCCTGCTGACGATGCCAATCATCCTCTTCCTCTTCGGTGCTAGAGCTACCAGCGGAAAGGTCGACATTCTCGTCGCGTTCTTCGTGATCGCGTCAATGCTTGCTTTTGAGCTGATGTCCGACTCAGACCGCAAGATCGGATTTGCGTTCGTCGCGGGCGTGTTGTTCGGAGCTGCTGTGGGTACGAAACCCACCGCGGTCGTATATGCACCGATTGTCGCGATCTGGGCAGCCCGCAGTGTCCTAGAGAGAGAGAACTGGAAGCAACTTCAGCCAGTGCTCATACCGGCATTGGCCATCGGCGGCGTTCTGGGATATGGACTAGTGGAGTTCGGCAATCCATTGTTCCCATTCGTAGGAGCACCTCTTTCCGAGACTGCTACGAGCACCCTCGTGTCCAGACTATGGCTCGCGGTGCAATCCCCGTTCATATTGACGTTCAAGGAAACCCGCAACACTCAGGAAATCCCGATACTGTTGTGGATGCTTGTTGCCATTGCCGTGATCCGCTGGCGACGAGATCGCGCAACATGGTGGTTCTTAGGCGCCTCATTCCTCGTCTTCTTCGTCACAACCGGCACGGCGGCTGGACTGATGCGCTACCGATATCTCTACCCTGCTCTCGTCTTACTGGGCATACTCGCGGCGCGCGGTTGGTCATACGTACTTTCTGTCCGAGGCAGACCCACCGCTGTGCTCGGCGCGATCATCGCCGCGGGTGTTCTGCTTCCAACGCTCTATCAGGCCAAGATGGGGCCATTCAGCGTTGGTGTCGCGCTGGGAACACGTACGACGGACGAGTTCCGGGCCAAGTGGATGAGCAACTATGAAGCGGTCATGTGGGCACGGGACAACTGGACGTCGCAGGATACGATATGGGCTATCGATGAATCCTATCTGCTGGACTACCCTGGCCACTTATATGCGTACTCATCATTGCCTGGCCAACGACTGGTCAGATCATCCGTGTCAATGGAAGAACGCTACCGCTATCTTGACTCTCTGCATGTGAAGTGGGTGCTCGCTAATCGCACGGTCTTCCAGCTCTACAGTCTCCCGGGGCCCAACAGCGTCGAG
>CAZSJP010000498.1:0-4153 GCA_964606675.1 uncultured bacterium | reverse complement strand
ACTGGCGGACCTGAATGAGGCGCTGCGGGCAGATCGTGACTTCTTCCGCGCCTATAGCCGCAGGGCGTACTACAAGAGGGAACTGCGGGACTACGAGGGCGCTATAGCGGATTTCGGCGCGTCGATACGACTGAACCCGGGTGACCCCTGGCCGCTCTTCGAGCGCGCCAAACTGAGGTGGGATTCTGGGGATCGCGAGGGGGCACTGGCGGACCTGAATGAGGCGCTGCGGGCAGATCGTGACTTCTTCCGCGCCTATGGCCGCAGGGCGTATTACAAGAAGGAATTGCGGGACTACGAGGGCGCCATAGCGGATTTCGGCGCGTCGACACGACTGAACCCGGGTGACCCCTGGCCGCTCTTCGAGTGCGCCGTACTGAGATGGGATTCCGGGGACCGCCCAGGCGCCATCGCGGATTGGCAGGCGGCGGCCAGGCTTGGGCACGAGGCGTCGCAGGCGAAGCTCAGGGAACTGGGCGAGACCTGGTAGCGGCAGCGGGGCCAGACAGCCCCGCAGCCCTACTCCCCAAACAACTCCGATATCGGCACGCTGGTCGCGACGCGTTTGCGAAACGTCTCGACGTGGTCGAAGCCGAGGCTCAATAGCAGCCGCAGGCCTTCGGCGATGCCTTCGCCGGTGTGCGCCGCGTCGTGCGAGTCGGAGCCGATGGTGACTCGCGTGCCGCCGAGGTCTTTGTAGCGCTCGATGACGTCGCGGCCCGGGTATGCCTCGGCAGGTCCCTGCCGCAGCCCGGACGTATTCACCTCCAGCGCCATGCCGCCGTCGATGACCGTCCGCAGTATCCGATCGACCAAGCGTTCGATGCCGTCACGATCCGCAACTGCCGCCGGGCACGTGCTAGCGTCGGCGGCTGCACTGTCCCCACCTGCAGTTGCCGACAGGCAACTGCCAAAGTCGCCGCAGGCGACTACGCCGTAGGCGACTACACCGTAGCGCTTCACCAGATCGAGGTGTCCGAGCGAATCCCACCGGCCGGTTCCGGCCACGCCGAACTCGGCGCACTGGAGCACGAGGTCGAAGTACTCCGTGTACGCCTCGTCGACCGTTCTCTCGGCGAAGTAGTCGGCGGCTCGGGGTTCCGAGATGTTATGGCCGGCATCACGGATGTAGTGCACCGAGCCCACGACGAAGTCGAACTCTTTGCCATCGAGCCACGCGGCGATCTCGTCTTCCATGTCGGGGCAGTAGTCTACCTCGACCGCTGCGAGAACGTCGATGCGCCCGGCGAATCGCTCGCGGCATGTTGCGATATCCGCCATGTACGCGTCGTAGTCGAGATACCCCGTGTTACGCTCCTCGGGGATGAAGTCCATGTGCTCGGTGAACGCCAGTTCCGTGACTCCTTTCTGCGCCGCGGCCTCGCATATATCGGGCATCTGAGCCGTCGAGTCCACGGAGAAAGCCGTATGGTGGTGGTAGTCGATCATGCGATCTCCCGATAGGTTCGCCGCGGCCGCCCTGCCGCGGGATTGGCCGGGTTGGGCCGGGTAATGTACGCCGAGGCCGTCGTTCGGCTCAACGGGCTGCCGCGCGGGCCACTTTCGCGGGGTTCAATCTCTGCGTATACTCTATCCGAGACGCAGTCCCGCCTCATCTCCGGGGTGGCGACTGCCGGAAAGCCGGCTGCGCGTCCCGCGCATTCGGCAGCGTATTCCCGAGCGCACCAGCCCTTGTTAGACCGAACACCGCGCACAGCGCGCAGCGGAAACGGGAAGGACCGATCACCATGTTGCTTATCGACAACCATGTGCATGCCGGCGACAAGTACGGGCCGGTTGAGAAAGTCGTCGAGCAGATGGATGCCCTCGGCATCTCGCACGCTGTGATCGTCCAGCATATGGGGCAATACGACAACACGTATCTGGTCGATTGCCTCGAGCGCTATCCGGACAGATTCTGGGCCGTGGGTATGGTCGATCCGGACCTGCCGGACGCGCCGGCGACGCTCAAGGTGTGGCTCAAAAAGCACAAGCTTCACGGCGTGCGTCTTCCCGCTGTTAGCCTCTCGCGCAGACCCGACGTGTGGGAGATGGCTGCCGATTGCCACGGCGTGATAAGCGTCACCGGCCTTCAGCCGCGAGACATGGGGCAAATCTACCGCTTGAGGGAGTTCCTGGACGAGAACCCGCTGGCTCGCATCAAGCTGGAACACATGGCCCACCCCGATCCGAAGGAACCCAAGCCCTATGTCACGTACTCGCGCGTGATGGAGCTTGCCACCTACAAGAACGTGTATCTGCAAGTATCGTCCCCATACACGCACAGCGATGAAGAGTTCCCCTACGCCGACATGCTGCATTGCGTCGAGCTGGCACGGAAGCACTTCGGACCATGGCGTCTTATCTGGGGATCGTGCTTCCCGCCGGTCGAGAGTTTCATGACGTACCGCCAGGCACTGGAATGGGTCGACACGCTGGGGTTCAACGATACGCAGAAGAGCGCGATGTTCTTCAAGAATCCCGTCCGGCTTTGGGATCCTCGGAAGAAGAAGATCGGCGACGTTGGCGATGTCGGCGACGACGCGAAGTAGCCGACGTCGAACCCGCTCCGATGGCCGCCGCAGGTCGCGCTCTGCGCCCTGACGCGTGCGGCCCGCGCTCGTGAGGCGACCACCATGCTCGTCACGCTTCGGTATGGCCGCGACGGCCTGAACGTAGCCCTTCCCGATTCGCCCAACGTCTCGCTGCTACGGATGCCCGTCACTCCGAGCATCGCCGATTCGGCGGCCGCCCTTGCCGATGCGCTCGCGAATCCTATCGCGTCTCGGCCGCTCGGCCTGATGGCCACGGGCAGAAGCAGTGCGTGCATCACCGTCTCCGACATCACCCGCCCCGTCCCGAACGCGCTCATAGTGCCCCAACTCCTCAACGTGCTTAACGATGCGGGGGTTCCGGACGAGTACGTCACGATCGTCATCGGCACAGGGCTGCATCGCCCGAACACCGAGAGCGAGATCCTGGAGATGCTTGGCTCCGAGGCCGCCGGGCGATGCAGCGTGGTGAACCACCTCGCACGCGACGATAGCACGCTTGTCTGCCTCGGCGAAACGCGGCGCGGCACTCCGGTATGGATCAACCGGACATTCGCGGAATCCGACCTGCGTATCGCGACGTCGCTTATCGAGCCGCACCTGATGGCCGGATTCTCCGGCGGGCGCAAAGCGATCTGTCCGGGCATGGCGGGTGTCGAGACCATGCGCGTAATGCACGGCCCGGCGATGCTCGGCCACGAAACGGCGTGCGAGGGTCGCCTGGGCGGCAACCCTTTCCACGAAGAAGCGACGCGGATAGCGCGTCTGGTGGGCGTCGATTTCTCGGTGAACGTCTCGCTCAACGACGAACGGCAGGTCACCGGCATATTCGCCGGCGATCTTGAGGAGGCGCACGATGCCGGCTGCGCATTCGTCGCCGATGCCACCACGGCGTACATCGACACGCCGGCCGACGTCGTCGTCACCACTTCGGCTGGGTATCCGCTCGATCTGACGTTCTACCAGTCGATCAAAGCGATGACTGCCGCGCTACCCATCGTGAAGCCGGGCGGGACGATGATAGTCGCTGCCGCGTGCGAGGAGGGGGTCGGGTCGCCGGACTTCCAGGCCGTGATGCGCGACGCCGGCACTCCCGACGACTTCATGCGCAAGATAGTCGAGTCCGACTACTTCGTGCCCGACCAATGGCAGCTTCAGGAGATGTGCAAGGCTCTCGACGTTGCCGACGTGCTCTACTCTACCGACGCTATCCCCCCCGATGCGCTCGCCGATCTGTTCGTGACGCCGGTTGCCTCCGTCGAGGACGGCCTCGCGCAAGCGATGAAGAGGCACGGCCCCGATGCCCGCATCGCCGTGATCCCTGAAGGCCCCTACGTCATGCCGAGGGTGCGGGGTTAGCAGTAGCAGTGGCTGCCGCCGCTGGCTCATGCCGTCCTTTCGCCGTCTCAGACACAGCATACTGTCACTCCGAACGAACGTGAGGAATCTCTTTCGTGCCGGCGTGCCACTGGCCGAAGAGATTCCTCGGCTCGCAACGCGCCCGTCAGGGCACGCTGCTCTCTCGGAATGACGGCATGGTGGGCGGCGTGAACGACGAGGTGGGGCCTCCCGCAACACGATCACCCGATCCGATCGGGCCT
>CAZSJP010000497.1:0-4161 GCA_964606675.1 uncultured bacterium | reverse complement strand
GTGGAACGCGCCCATCATCTCGACGGACAGCGTCACCGGGGCGATCCGCAAGGCGTTCAAGATCGCTCAGGCGGAGAAGCCCGGCGCGACCCATCTCGAATTGTCCGAAGATCTGGCGGAAGCCGAGGTGCCCGACTCGTACGCGCCAATGACCCCGGACCGTGTCAGACGCCCCGCGCCCGACCACAAAGCGCTCGACGAGGCTATGGAGCTGTTCCGTAACGCCAAACGGCCGTTCGTGATAGCTGGGAACGGAGCGATCCGCAAGTAGGCGAGCAAACACCTGACGGCCCTCGCGGCCGAGCATAACGTTCCCGTCGCCGCAACTTTCATGGGCAAAGGCGCCATATCCGACAGGCTCGATCAGTCGCTCCTGGCGATAGGCGTCGGGTTCCGCGACTACGTCTTCGAGGCGGCCCGGGCTTCCGACCTGATCGTGACGATCGGGTACGACATCGCCGAGTACCCGCCGGGCCGCTGGAACCCCGGTTCCGACAAGGATATCGTGCACGTGGACTTCATCCCTGCGGAGGTGTACCACCACTACGACCCCAAGGTAGAGGTCGTCGCCGACGTCTCCGGCACGATATGGGAGCTGAATCGGCGGCTGAGCGAGGAGAGCATCGTCTACGACAGCGAGTGGTACAAGCCTATTCGCGAGAAGATACTCACCGACATCGCCGGGTACGATCTCGACGACGGCGACGCGTTGACGGTACCGGGAGCGCTCAACATCGTGCGCGACGTCATGGACGACTGCGGGCTCGTCATCAGCGACGTCGGAAGTCACAAGATCTGGATCGCGCGGAACTTCCCGACGTACTGCCCGAACGGATGCATCATCAGCAACGGCCTCGCCAGCATGGGAATAGCGCTTCCGGGAGCCGTTGCGGCGTCGCTGGTCGATCCGGATCGTCAGATCGTGGCGATGATGGGCGACGGCGGGTTCATGATGAACTCGCAGGAGTTGGAGACGGCGAAGCGCCTCGGCGCGAATTTCACCGTGCTGCTGTTCAACGACGACGACTACGGTCTGATAAGCTGGAAGCAGAACATCTCGCGAGGGCGATCTGTGGGCACGCACATCGGCAACCCGGACTTCAAGGCCTACGTCGAGAGCTTCGGCATAGACGCGTACCGACCCGAATCGGTGGCGGACCTTCGCGAGCAGCTTGGCGAGGCGCTGGGTTCGCGGAAGCTGAATGTTGTCGAGGTGCGCGTTGACGCCGGCGTCAACGTCGGATTGGTCAACAAACTAGAGTCATACTGGGAGGGGCGGCCATGAAAGTTGTGAACCCGGCGACCGGCAGCACGATCAGGGAATACGACGAGATGTCGCTCAATGACGCATTCGCGATCCTCGAATCGGTGGACGAGACCTTCCTTAGCTGGCGCCGAACGAGCTTCTCCCACCGATCGGGGCTGATGAAGAAGGCAGCGGCGGTTCTGCGCGCGAGATCATCCGAGTATGCGGTGCTCATGGCCGAAGAGATGGGCAAACCGGTTGTCCAAGGGAGAGCCGAAGTCGAGAAATGCGCGTGGACATGCGAGTACTACGCGGACCATACCGAGGAGTACCTGGCGCCCGATATCATCGCGACCGACGCGCAGAAAAGCTATGTTACGTACAATCCGTTGGGCGTTGTGCTTGCCGTGATGCCGTGGAACTTCCCGCTCTGGCAGGTGTTCCGGTTCGCGGCTCCCGGCTTGATGGCCGGCAACGTCGGGCTGCTCAAGCATGCATCGAACGTGCCCGGCAGCGCGCTGGCGATCGAAGAAGTGTTCCGGGGGGCGGGCTTCCCGCCGAACGCGTTCCGCACGTTGCTGATCGGTTCGTCGGCGGTTGGCGAGCTGATCGCGCACCCACGCGTGGCGGCATCGACACTGACGGGAAGTGGGTCGGCTGGGAAGGCTGTCGGTGGTGCGTCGGGCGCGGCGCTGAAGCCGTCGGTGCTGGAGTTGGGTGGGAGCGATCCGTACCTGATCCTCGAAGACGCCGACATCGCGGCCGCGGCAGCTACGTGCGCGGCGAGCAGGCTCATCAACGCGGGGCAGAGCTGCGTTGCCGCGAAACGCTTCGTCGTGGTCGAGCCCGTCCGCGAGGAGTTCGAGAAGCTGTTTGTAGCCAACATGAAGGCCGCGGTCATGGGCGACCCTTTGGATGAGGCAACGACCATCGGTCCGATGGCGCGGCACGACCTCAGAGATGAACTGCACGAGCAGACGACCGAGAGCACTCGTAAGGGCGCACGTTGCCTCTTGGGCGGCGAGATCCCAGACGGCCGCGGCGCCTACTACCCACCGACCGTGCTCACCGACGTCGCCAAAGGTATGCCGGCGTACGACGACGAGCTTTTCGGACCCGTCGCGTCGATCATCGCAGTCGCAGACGAGGCCGAGGGCATTCGTGTGGCAAACGACACCGTATTCGGGCTTGGAGCGGCCGTCTTTACGCGAGACGTCGAGCGCGGCGAACGCATCGCCGCCGAGGAACTTGAGGCCGGCTGCTGCTTCGTCAACACGTTCGTGAAGTCCGATCCGCGCATACCGTTCGGCGGGATCAAGGGGAGCGGCTACGGGCGAGAGCTTGCAGACCACGGCATGAAAGAATTCATGAACACGAAGACGGTGTACGTGCAATAGCCTGTCGCGCATGGGCAGACAGCGCCGACAGGACTGTACCGGGAGGGTCCTAGCAGATGGCGGGGCAAGTGAAGCTCGTGCATGCTGCAGATGAGTCTGTCGCCGGAACGATTCCAGAGGCGGGCTTGAAGGCGATGTCGGCGTTCGACGATCTCGATCTCGAAATGCGCCGCTGCGTGGTGTTCTGCTGGCTGCGGAAAGATGATGACAAGCTGTCGTCAGCAGAGCGGCAGGAGCACCGCGCCTATTTCGAGGTGTCTGTCCACGAGGACAGGTGTCGTGTCGCAGACATGGACCTGGCCAGCGTCGCGATGATGTACCGGCAGGGCACGAGGAAGCCGAAGAATGCCGATCAAGCGGCCCGGCTCCTCGCGGACGCGTACCGTATCACTTCGGTACCTCTCGCTGAGTACGAGTCGGGCATGTTCTGGACGCCCGAGGTACTCGTGCGTGGAGACATCGGCCCCGAGTGTATCAGAAGACTACCCGACTGACGGGATGGCACGCGCGACCACCGGCATGTCACACCTCCTTAGTACTAAGTATACGAAATAAACGTCCTAAAATCAATACTTTGCAGATAGCGCATTTGGCCTTACATTCACTGTGCTCCTCAGAGTCGCCAAGGCAGTTGGAACCGCGGAGGGATGTGTATGGCCGGACCAAGCGAATCCAACGACGTAGTCGCGCTTCTCGACAACGACCGCGAGCTTGCGGTTGAGCGCTTCCGACAACTACCCCACGAGCACCAGATTGCCGTCGTCCGTTCCGCCCCTGAATCGAGCCGGTACGACGTGATCACTCTCGCAGACGACGCCACCCCACTCGTTCAGGCACTGCAAGTGCCCGAACTCCACACACTGATACGCCGCGAAGAGCTGGAGCGGATCGGTTCTTTGGTCGAGTGCACGACACCGGAGCAAATGCGCGGCATCATGGATTTCGCGTGCTGGAGAGGCGACGAAGTCGACGACGGAGCCGCCGAGGCCTGGCTGCGATGGATGGCCGATCTGGGAGACCGCACATTTGCCGAGCGGGTCCGAGCGCTCGACCCGGCCTTCATCGCCGCAACCGTCGGCCCGAGCATCGAGCTGGCCGGAGATGCGATGGAACCGGTCACGATCTACGCCACGCACGTGCACGCGACGCCCGGCGGCCTGTCCTTTGACGATGGATACGTGGAGGCATTCGTCATCCGGCTGTTCGAGCTATCCCGCGACGTGTTCGACGAGGTGGTCAACCGGGTGTTCCGCGATGAATGGACACACGAACGCAGCACGAAAGCCGGCCTGGCCGACCAGATCGGCGAGGCGGCGCACGAACGCGCGCATCGCATGCGCGAGATGGGCGTGAGAGACAAGTACGATTCCGGCGCCCGGCTGCTGAGGCCGTTCGAGGTCCGATTGGCTACTCGACACAGCCGGCACCTCACCGATCTGCCGGAGCCGGTCCCGACCGAATCGCCGCTCGACGAGGCTCTGAGATGGACGTCGGCGGACCTTGCAGATGGCGTCGATC
>CAZSJP010000496.1:0-4166 GCA_964606675.1 uncultured bacterium | reverse complement strand
TGATCGCCGCGCGTAAGCCATCGTTCGAAGCCTACGCGGTGGAGCCTGCGGCTTCGCCGGTGCTCTCGGGTGGCGACCCCGGTCCGCACAAAATACAGGGAATCGGCGCCGGGTTCGTCCCGGACGTCCTCGACAGATCGGTCATCGCCGGGGTCATCACCGTCGAGAACGACGAAGCGATGGCGATGGCGAGGCGTGCGGCGCTCGAAGAAGGGCTGTTCGTGGGCATCTCCTCGGGTGCGGCTCTAGTGGCCGCGTCGAGCATCGCGAACGATCCCGCGAACAAAGGGAAGACGATCGTGGTCATAGTGCCCTCGCATGGAGAGCGCTACCTGAGCACCGACTTGTTCAAAGAGTATCTCCACTAGTACTCGCAGTTTGGTGTGCGCGAGTGCAAAGTGTAGATGCCCCGACGCACTGGCGTGACCAAGCAGAAGTGGGGTACGCCGATCTCAGCGAGCGAGTACCAGCCCGTCATCGCTAGCTTTCGACGGGTACCCCAACGCTCCTCGGGCGGGGCTCACGGCCCCACCGTGGGTGTGCTGCCCGCCAACGGCAGACATACATTACGGCCGAAGCGCGAGCTTCGCCGTCACTCCGCTACGCCTTCAGCAGCCTGCAGACAACGACGTCCCATGGGTCGACGTCCACAGCCAGCTTCTCGCCCGGGCCGAGTGGTTCGCCGGCTTGCCAGACCCCGGAGTCATCCAGTCCATCCAGCGCCCACGGCGTGCCGCTGATCGAAATCTGCACTTCATGGACCGGGTCGAACGACAGGTTCGCCACCGCGAGCAGCCGCGCGGTGTCGTCGACGCTTCCCCAGACAATCGGGTATGCGTTCGGTGGCGACGAGACCGTTGCGGGCAGTCCGCCGTCGGACACCCATGGGACGATGCCGTGCATCTGTGTCTGTCGGACCCGGTTCGTGAATGCCGAAGTTACCGGAACCGACCACGGTAGAACGACGATCCTGCCGCCACCTTCGGCCGGTACCGCAACGGCTCCCTGGCCCAGGAACGAGCCGTCCATCGAGAGCATGTGCGAGAGCACCTGGGCGGCCGTGCTGTTCGCCTCAAAGCCGAACAGGCCGCCCTCCGGCGGCGAGTGTCGGATGCCGACGATGTGCTTGGCTACGTCTCCGTTCAGTTCGTCGTCGGTGAGCCGCTCGTAGCCCGAGTCGTCGAGCCGGCGCGCCGCCCGGAGGCCGATCAGATCCCCTCGCCCCGCATCGACCAGCCTCGCCGCGGCCGCTCCGTCGACGATCAGGCCTTCGCTCGACATCGCCTGCAGCTCATCGTCCGTAACGACCGACGCCATGGCGCCGCTGAGGAAATGAGGCGCCGAATTGGGGTGCCCAAGCGGGATGCCGAGCCTGGCCAGTTGCAGCGACCATGTATCCCGGTCGCCGCCGGAGACCGCAAGATGCCCACCTACACGCTCGTCGGCGGCAATCCCAACCCCGTGGCGTCGCATACCCTCCGAGGCGTCGGCGATCGCGTCGAGCTTCGGCGCAAGGTCTGCCAGTAGCGCATCGTACCCATCGTCCGTGCCGTCGACTCCTGCCATCGCGTCGAACATGTTGAGGCTCTGGTCTCGGAATCCGGCGAGCGCGTTGAGCGTCAACTCGAAGCGGAGCATGTGCAGCGACTTGGTCGCCTGGCTGTACGGGTAGTTCTCCACCTCGCTGACCGGCCGCACTTTGGCGCCGGCAAGTATGCTCTGCCGGTAGCAGTCTTCGCTCTTGCGGACAACGTCGAGCGGTCGCTCGTCATTCCAGAACCCGGGGCCGGGCCTGAACCATCTGGCGCCATCGGGGCACAGCATTTCGAGAAGCCGCGGCGTGTCTCGTCCCTCCGCGGCGTGGGCCATGTACCCGATGGTCATCAGGCCGATGTCGATGTCCGGGTCTTCCTGGGAGACTGCCACGCGTATTACCAGCGCCATCTCGCGCAGCGAGTCGTCGTTGGCTTCGAACCATGCCATTCGCTCGGGCGTCGGCTCTCCCGAGTCGGAGTCCAGGTTCTCCACCAACTCCTCTCTCGTCACGGTCCTTCCCAGCTTGAGGGAGGCCCGCCGCACGTGTCTGTCGCAGAAGCAGCCAGTGCCCGGCGTGGCGTGGCCCGTGTACCTGACGTCGTCATCGACCCACAGGGCCGACGCTCCGGACTCGGACATATGCCCGTAGAGTTCCCCGACGTAAGAGAGGAAGTTCGGATCGAGAGGGCACGGAGTCGATTCCGAGGCGTTGCCAAGATGGTCGACCATAGGCTCAAGCCCAAGTTCGGAGACGGTGTTGACCGTCGGACCGCCATGGCCGAACGTGCTCATCACGTTGACATGCACCTCAAGCCCCGCCTCCTTGAAGACAGGCACGATCTCCTTCAGCCGAGCGGCTCGCTTCTGCAACTCGTCGCGCGTCAGCAAGCCCGGTTCCGTGTCGAAGCTGTGTGTCAGCAGCAACACGCCGTACGCCCGTGCGCGCCGGCAGAACTCGACGACTGCCGCCACTGCCTCGTCACTTGTCAGTGCCGTGTAGAACGCTCGGACCCAGTATCTCGAAGCCATGGTGTACCTGCTCTCCCCGTTCAGGTGACGACGGGCACGCCGGCAGGCCGCAACTCGGACTCCGACGCCGGCAAAGAGATTCAATATACGCCATTGCGACCGTCGTGGTAACCGGGGCGGCGGGTGGATACCCCCGCCGAGGGGTTGCAATTGGGGCGCGGAGCGCCCGCGCGTAGCTTCTGAGCGCTAGTCTGCACGAGCGATCGGCTGTGGGGCGCCGTGGGAGTCGGCACGGACTTTGCTCAGTTGGCACGCGGCTCGTCGCACTCAGACGCGCGGCTTGCCGTTGGCAACTCGTTCAGAGACGCAGGAGCAGCATGGTTCGAGCATGGTGGTACACGCGTACGGCGACACTGGAGCGTATGGTCGCCCGCCTTGCGCGGTTCCTGGCGACCTTCAGCCCCAATGCGCTGATGCTCGTCCTGGCGGCGGTCGTCGGAGTCTTCACCGGATTCGTGTCTATCGGCTTCCACCAGATGCTCGAGATATCCCACGAACTGTTCTTCGGATCGCTGGCCACATGGGATGCTAGAGCGTACCTGTTGCCACTGATACCTGCCGTGGGCGGCCTGATCGTGGGGCCGATCATCTTCCACTTCGCCCGGGAGGCCAAGGGCCACGGCGTGCCCGAGGTGATGGACTCGGTGGCCTCTCGCGGAGGCATAATGCGCCTTCGGGTGGTAGTTGTCAAAGCGGTAGCATCCGCGATCACCATCGGATCGGGCGGGTCGGCGGGTCAGGAAGGACCCATCGTGCAGATTGGCGCCGCGCTTGGGTCCACGTTCGGGCGCCGGTTCCATCTCTCGACCGATCGGATCAAGGTACTGCTGGGATGTGGCGCGGCCGGCGGGATATCTGCCATTTTCAATGCGCCGATTGCTGGGGTACTGTTTGCGCTGGAGGTAATCCTCGGCGATTTCCGCATTCAAACGTTCAGCCCGGTCGTCGTCGCCGCTGTGCTCGCGTCGGTGGTGGCGCAGACGTTCCTGGGGTCCGACCCTGCATTCTCGGTGTCTCAGTACGAGCTGATCGCTCCTTGGGAGTTGGTCAACTACCTTGTGCTCGGCGGTCTGTGCGGCCTCGCCGCAGTCGGCTTCATTCGCCTGCTCTACGCACTTGAAGACCGATTCGACGATTTCAGCCTGGCGGAGTGGTTCAAGCCGGCCATCGGTGGCGCGCTAGTCGGGCTGCTTGCGCTCCTGGAGGCCGGCGTCCTGGGCGGTGGCTACCCGTCGATAGGCGACGCGTTGCACGGTAGGATGCTGATCGGGACGCTGCTGCTGCTGATAGTCCTCAAGCCGCTCGCTACGTCGTTCGCACTTGGGTCGGGTGGCAGCGGCGGCGTTTTCGCACCGTCGCTCTTCCTTGGTGCGATGGTAGGCGGCGCATTCGGCACTGGTGTCGAGATGCTGTTCCCCGAGCTCGCGGCGAGCATGACAGGCCCGGGCACTCTGGCGGGAGCCTACGCGCTGGTCGGCATGGGGGCCGTGGTCGCAGCGACGACCCACGCGTGGATGACGTCGGTCGTAATCGTCTTCGAGATGACGGATAACTACAGTATCATATTGCCGTTAATGCTGGCGACAGTGGTTAGCATGCTG
>CAZSJP010000495.1:0-4190 GCA_964606675.1 uncultured bacterium | reverse complement strand
ACAGGGCGAACGGTTGCGCGCCGTGGTCCGTGAGCATGCGCTCCAATCGCTCCGCGGCTACGTCCGTCGTCGCGTCCGTGCGGTGGTAGTCTCGGATATCCTCGTTCCCTTGTTCGTCGAAGAACTTGACACCGTCGAAGTACGAGTTGTGGTACTGGTAGCCGCAGAACTCGGTGAAGCCGCCACGAAGCTCCTCCGGCACCGGCTTGTTCCCGAAATCGCCGATGTGCCACTTCCCGACGTACCCCGTTCGGTAGCCGCCATCGTTCAGCGCCGCGGCCAGCGTCCGCGTACCGCGCGGAACCGTTGCCTCATTGCGCAGGCCACCGGTCTGGCTGCCGTAGAGCGACGTGAACAGATTCAGCCTGAACGGCGAGCACAACGGTGCGTTCGAGTAGGCGTTGCGGAACAGCGTGCCCTCGTTCGCCATCCGGTCGAGGTTCGGCGTGTGGATCTCGTCGTTGCCCATGCACCCCATGGCGAACGCGTGCATCTGATCGGCGAACAAGAACAGTATGTTAGGGCTCGGGCCTGCCTCGGCCATGACCACTCCTTCGGGTGACTCAGTGGACACCGCCCACCTACCAGACGATATCGCCTTTGTCGTGAACGAATCGGGTCTTCTGGACGGTTTGGCCGGTCGGCTGGCTCTCGTAGAGCGGAAACGCGACGCCCTTCGGATCGACGTCGACCACGTTCGAGCCGCGAACTGTCAGCTTGTACGGCATCTCTCCGAGCACGCGATGGACCGTGCGCTCGGGCACGGGGAACGTAAGCGTCACGTCATCGCCCGGCGAAAGCCCGCGCATTCCGACGTAGCGGCCGTCTATAGCGGGCGCCGTCTCGGCGTCTCCGACGCGCACCTTCACGGTAGCTGCGTCGCACCATTCGGGCATCCTGACGGCCACGGCGGGGGCATCCTTCACGTGCAGAACGACTTTCCCCTCGGCGGGCAGGTAGCTGTCGACGTCGAGCCAGGGCGAAGCGCGGTTCAGCAGCAGATTCACGCGGACCTCGCTCGGCTCTTTTGCGACGATCGTGTCCCAGACGTAGTAGAGCGTCCGCGCGCCGTTGGCGGTGCAGCAATGCATGATCGAGTGATCGGCGAGCTTCGGACCGTTCGGCGTCGGGATGACGGCCAGTCCGTCGTTCCCTCGCATCCACCCGAGGAACGAGCCGACCGAGCGATTCACGACGTCGTCCGTGTCCTCGTAGGTGCCGCCCCGCGGCTCCGGATTGCGAAGTCCATCGGGCAACCTGTCGTAGAACCCCGCGTCGACTATCTGCCCCTCGGCGTACATGTTGCGGACCCAGCGGTCTACGTCGTCGAGGTAGTCGCCGATGCCCGCGCGAGTCAGGCACAGCGCCAGGAACACCATGTCCGCCACCTCGCAGATCTCGACGGTGTTTGACTGCCGGTTGAGATAGAGGTCCGCGCCCGGCATGTACTCGGCGTAGAACCCTACAAGCGGGTCGCCCATCTCTCGCGCCCACCGATAGCATGCGTCGACGCGCTCGAGCACCTCGCCGTCGTTGGCGGCGATTCCGTACTCGCATACGGCCATCAGGGCGTACAGGCCGTGATGGAAGTGCCAGAAGTCGTAACGTCCGTCGTCGTTCCGGAACATCCGCTTCAAGGCCCACCGAGCAAGCCCGCCGGCAAGATCGAGCGCGGGCTCGTATCCGCTCACGCGCCCGAACAATCCCGCGCCATGCCCCAGCGCGCCGACGCTGTAGATCATACTGAAGACTGCGTCGCCATCGGCGAGCGATCCGAACCCACCTTCCGGGTTACCATCGGGCTCGGCGGCTCCCGACGGTGGCGAGTCGCCAGGGCGGAAGCGGCCCCGCCAGAAGAATCGGTACCCGTCGCGCTCCGTCGAGAGAGCTAGCATTCGGTCGATTTTGCGCTTGCCGACTTCGATCCACCGGGGGTCGTCGTCCACCTGCGCGATCATCGAGAGAGCCAGCAACGACCGTCCCTCGCCCCATATCTCCGAGAAGTCACGGACTTCTTTGTGCTGGACGAAAGTGTCGTTGGGCGCGTAGGTGAGGCCGTCCTCGCCCAATAGCTCAAGTTGCACGCGAAGCACTTCGCGGTCGACGTCGAGGTTGTCGGCGCACCCGGATGCGAGCCGGCAGACGGCCAGCGCTTCGAGGAACTTCGGCGGGATATTCAGGTAGGTATCGGTGATATGGTTGAAGTTCAGCGGCACGGGGTTGCGCGCAAAATCGACGGTGAAGCCGAGGCCCCAACGTTCATCGGGGAACCACACGTTCGTGAGAGCGTTGACGGCCAACTCCATGCGGTCGGCCAGATCGAGCGTGTCCGGCACGTCCGCCTCGTAGCGCTCGCCTACAGTGCAGGCTGCGTATGGGTTGTGTTCCAGCATGCTTCCCTCCCTGTGCGGCCAAACTGGGTCTCTCGGCACGACGTCACCGGCGCAACGAATGGTACCACCGGCCACGCGCCGTTCAAACGCCGCCTTTGCAGACGCCGCGTTGTTGGTACGCTGGGCGGCCGTAGGCTAGATTCTGTCAGGACTGTCCGGCGCGTAGTTCCTCACATCCGAGCGAGCACATGAACCGCAGCGAGTACGACCGCCTGGTCGACGAGGCCCTTGCGCACGAGCATCGCTACTACGTGCTCGCCGAGCCGACCATCTCCGACGAAGAGTTCGACGCGCTCCTGCGGCAGATTGAGGCCGTCGAGGCGGAGCACGCCGAGTGGCTGAGGCCGGATTCGCCATCACAGCGTGTTGGAGGCGCCCCAACGGGCGAGTTCGCGACGGTGCGACATCCGCGACCGATGATGTCCCTGGCGAACACGTACGACGAGGGCGAGTTGCGTGAGTTCGACGGGCGCGTGCGGAAGATACTGGCGGGCGACCTCGACGCCGAGAGCGACGCGCCGGCGCCCGATATCAACCTGACGTACGTGTGCGAGTTGAAGCTGGACGGCGTAGCGCTCAGTCTGCACTACGAGGACAGCTTGCTCGTCCGCGCGGTCACCCGTGGCGACGGCGAGCAGGGCGACGATGCCACGCCGAACGCCCGAACCATCCGGTCGATTCCGCTCAAGCTCCGCAGACCCGGCATCACGACCGAGGTGCGCGGCGAGGTGTACCTCCCCACGGCCGGGTTCGAAGCGATCAACGACGAACGCGCGAAGGCTGAGCAACCGGCTTACGCAAACCCGCGGAACGTCACGGCGGGCACGCTTAAGCTGCTCGACCCGACGGAAGTCTCACGGCGGCCACTGGCGTTCATGGCGTATTGGGCCGCACCCGGCACGACCGACGCGGCAGGCCAGTGGCAGGCGCTTGAAATGCTCGAAGCGTGGGGCTTCAGCGTGAACCCGATCCGAGTACGGGCCGGCAACGTAGATTCCGCGCTGGCGTTCTGCGCCGAGTGGGAGGGCAAACGCGACGAACTGCCGTACGAGATCGACGGGGCCGTGATCAAGGTCGACAGTTTCGAGCGGCACAGAGCCCTCGGCAGCACCGCCAGAAGCCCGCGCTACATGATCGCCTATAAGTTCGCCGCACGCAGCGGCACGACGGAACTTGTCGACATCGCGCTCCAAGTCGGGCGGACGGGCGCCGTGACACCCGTCGCAAAGCTCGAACCGGTCGCAGTGGGTGGGATCACCATCGGCAGTGCCTCGCTGCACAACGCCGACGAGCTGGCGCGCAAAGACATACGAGTCGGCGACACCGTCGTGGTCGAGCGCGGCGGCGACGTGATCCCGAAGGTGTCCGGGGTCGTGCTGGAGAAGCGCCCACCCGATGCCGTCCCGTACGCGTTCCCGGAGACGTGCCCCGCGTGCGACTCGGCGCTCCACCGCGGCGAGGACGACGCCATCACCCGCTGCGACAACGCGGCATGCCCGGCGCAGGTGCGAGGGCGGCTGCAACATTTCGCATCGCGCAGAGCAATGGACGTCGACGGCCTCGGCCCCGCCATCGTCGATCAACTGGTCGACGCAGGCATCGTGAAGGATGCGGCGGACCTCTACGAGCTCTCGACCGATCAGGTCGCCGGGCTGGAACGCATGGCCGAGAAATCGGCGGAGAACCTGGTGCGGGGCATCGCGGCAACGAAGGACCGGCCACTCTCGCGGCTAGTGTTCGGTATCGGCATCCGGAACGTCGGCGAGACGACCGCTATCGCTCTGGCAACGCGGTTCG
>CAZSJP010000494.1:0-4190 GCA_964606675.1 uncultured bacterium | reverse complement strand
ATAGCATCGCTCTGATGCCCCGTGTGGACAACCTGATGAGAGATCACAACTAGGCCGCCTGCAGTTCCGCAGGAACTGCCAACGTCCGCGCTAGCGGACGACGCATCGCTCGGGATGACGACCGGTTGGTGCGGGTGCAAAGGCACGGCGCGCCGCGTTCACGTTCCCACGCCTGGGCCGCCTGCAGTTCCGCAGGAACTGCCAACGTCCGCGCTAGCGGACGACGAGCGGGCTGAACCACGTCCACAACCCCAGAACCATCGCCAGCAGCAGGATGGTCAGCGCCACGTTGGTGGGGCTCGACGCGGCGCTAAGCTGGCCTTTGGCATCGCCATCGATCTCGAACACGCGCAGGTTCTCCGGCGTCGGCTCGGACGTCAGCAGGCTGACGGCCACCAGAATAGCGATCGACACGAAGAAGACGATTACCGCAAGATGAAGGAAGTTGATCGCGACGAACGCCTCGACTGTACCGCCCGACAGCCATCCCGATTTCACGCCAAGCTCGCAGACGAACCGCACCGCACCTATCGCAGCCCCGGCAACCAGAGTCACGATCGCACCGGTGCCGTTTGCTCGACGCCAGAGGATACCGACAAGGAACACGGCCGTAATCGGTGGTGCGATATAAGCTTGCACGGATTGCAGGTATACGTAGAGCTGGTCGCTGATGATGCCGATGAACGGCAGCCACAAGAGACCCACTACGACAAGCGCCATGGTTGCGACTTGCCCGGCACGGACCAACTGCCGCTCCGCCGCGTCGGGGCGCAGCCGTTTGTAGAAGTCCATCACGATGATGCTGGAGCTGCTGTTGAACACGCTCGATAGCGAGCTCATCAAGGCGGCAAGCAGCGCGGCGATCACGAGTCCTTTCACACCGACGGGCAGAAGGTCCTGCACCATGGTGGCGTACATCCGGTTGGGTTCGGCGTCCGGGTAGAGCACACTGCCGATCGTGCCGGGAAGAACGAGTATGAACACCGGCAGCAGCTTGAGGAAACCGGCGACAAGAGTCGCTTTGCGGGCATCGTTCACGTTTTCCGCGGCAAGCGTGCGCTGCACGATCATCTGATCGGTGCACCAGTACCATATGCCGAGCATGATCGCGCCGAAAACCAGCCCGGTCCACGGGAAGACCGCGTCGTCGAACGGCTTCCACATGTTGAACATCTCCGGGTCGATCCGTTCGGTGAGAGCGCTCACGCCGCCAAGCCGGGATATGGCCGCGGCCGTCAGGAAGACCCCTCCCGCGATCAGCACGAATGCCTGGAAGAAATCGGTGTACAGCACGGCTTTCAGGCCACCGAAGATCGTGTATAAGCCGGTTGCTACGATCAGTGCGATGGCTCCTACCCAGATGTTCCAGCCGAGGATCGTCTCCAGCACGATGGCGCCGGCATAGACAGCCACGCTGACCTTCGTGAACACGTATGCGATGAGCGAGATCGCCGAGAAATAGGCGCGGCAGCGCGAGTCGTACCGCAACTGCAGGAACTCCGGCATCGTGAACACGCCGGTGCGCAGATAGAACGGCACGAAGAGCCAGCCGAGGAACATCAGGCAGATGCAGGCGGTCAGCTCGAACTGCCCAACCGCCAAGCCCGATTGGGCGCCGGTTCCGGCCAGTCCGATGAAGTGTTCGGTGGATATGTTACTGGCGAATAGACTCGCGCCGATGGCCATCCAGCCGACGCTCCCGCCGGCGAGGAAGTAGCTTCGGCTGTCGTCGCGGCTGTGCTTGCTCGACCAGTAGCCGATGACGCCCACGCCGGCGAAGTAGGCGATCAGGAAGACGAAGTCGATTGTACCCATGTTGCGGACGCTCCCACATGCCGGCGGCGATATCGTGTTGACGGTCAGGCACCAGTGAAGGTAGGAATCCGGCGCGCGATGTCCACCAGGGGGGTGCCTGCCGACATGAGAGCCCCGAAGTGCAGCAGGCAACGTGCGCGCTGCGAGTGCCCGGCCGAGGGCACGGCCTCAGAACACGGCCCTCAACCCCAGCATGGGTACGAAGAACAGTGCCTCGTCGGCCACTTGATCTCCCTCTTGGCCGACGGAATAGTTCACCGTTTCCCGGTTGAAAGTGAAGTTGAGAGCGTCGACGTAGAAGTCGAAGTACCAGGTATCGAACACCTCGCGCTTCTGGATGCGCAGGTCCATCCGCCAGAAATCGGGGAGGCGTTTGGAGAACGGTTTGCCGCGACAGGTGCCGGACGGGTCCTTCTCCGTGGGATGTAGGTATTCCGGCGTGTATGGGCGGCCGGTGTTGAAGTGGTACGTGGTGCCAATGGTCCAGTGCCGCCCTACCTCCCATGAGACCACGGCGTTCACCACGTGGGTCTGGTCGAACATGAAGGGCATGGTCCCATAGCCTTCGGCTTTGCGTTCGCTCCGGCTCAGGCTATAGGTGGCCCAACCGAACACCGAATCGCCCAACCGGCGGCGCAGTATGAATTCCATCCCGTATGAGCGCCCGTCGCTGGCCAATGGCTCGTCGTCGGCGGCGGGATCCTCGTCCTCACCGCACTGCTTGCCCAGGTTTTCGCCGATCAGGGAGAAATCCAGCCCGGTGCGCAACGAGCTGCCGTACGCTTGCACCACCGCCTGGAAGTCGCCGGGCAATTCCGCCTCCAGGCCGCCGGCGATCTGCATCGACCGCGTCAGTTCGCGCTCCAGCCCGAACCCGACCATGCCGGGCACCGGACCGATGACCACGGGGCCGGCCGCTAGCGTGACTCTCGGGGGTCCGCTGTAGATCCCCGCCGAAGCCTTGGCCGCCAACCAATCCGTAGCCTGGTAGCCGATCGCCAACCTGGGGTCCACGCTCGTCCGGCGCTGCCCCGAGCCGATGCCATACCGGTAGTAGTCCACGCGCACGCCCGGTATCACCGTCCAGTCGCCCGGCGACCATTCAGCCTCCACATACCCACCGACGGTAATCCCGTTGGAGGGAGTACTTAGATCCACCGAGTCGAGCGCGAAATCGAAATCCTGCAGGTAGCCTTCGGTGCCGAGATGCAGTTCGAGGTCCGGTTTCAGCGTCAAAGAGGCCGTGGCCCGCAATCCGCCATACGTGTACCCGGCAAGCGTGAGATTTTCCTCCTCCTCATCTTCGTCTTGCGGCGCGGTGAAACCTTCCTGTCCGTATTCAGCCCCGACCTGCGCCCACCCGGACTCAAACGTGTGCCGTTCGCGCAGCAGAACGCGATGAAAGCCCACCGTCGCCACGTCCTCGCCACCCTCCGGCAATTCCTCGCCCACCTGATTCTCGGCTCCGAAGGCCAAGAGCTCCAGACGGTCATTCTCCGCCGCATGCCAGAACGTCTTGGTCTGGTAGTCCCAGTATCGGAAGACCGCGTTGGATGCGAGACCTTCTATGATCAGCCCCAGCGTTCCGTATCGTCCGGCGACCAGGGTTTGGAGATCGTCGGTGATGGGCTGTGCGTGGAACAGGCTGGATTGTATGATGGACAGCTCCGCGGCTGTCGCTGATGTTTTCGGTGCAGGCGCCGCCCGGCCCATGATCAGCGCACCGGGGAATCGCCCGTGCTGCACCGAATACCCACCAGGCTGGAATGCTATGCCGCTGGTGAAGCGAGGGTGCACCACGGCGTTGCCGAACATCAGGTGATACAGCATGGGCACCTGCACGCCGTCCATCTCATACCGTGCATCGCCAGGCAACACGCCACGCACCACGGGGTAACCCAGGCCGCTCGTCGAACTGGTAACTCCCGGCATGAGCATGACCACGCGGATAGGGTCGCCCATCGTGCCCGGCACTTCGTAGATCTCCGCGTCGCTCAAGGTCGTGCGGCCTACCATGGCTCGGCCCTCGTCGCCCCAGACGATGGTTCGGTACCTGTCGTGCCGTCTCGGCTCGACGTAGTAGGTGACCTCGACCTCGGCGCCCGGCTCGAGGCGCTCGAGGGCCAGGACGGGATGGTGCTCCGGTACGTACACAGTGACCGCGTACCCGCCCGGCGTGAGCCAGCGATCGAACCGTCCGTCTCCGTCAGTGAGGATCGCCTCGTTCAGGTCGAGCAGGTACACCTCGGCGCCCGCCAGCGGCTCGCCCGTTCCCTTCTGGATCACGCGGCCGAACAGCCTGCCCTTTGGTCGCCCGTCCTGTGTTTCGGCTGCTGTTTGCGGCGGCAGCGCCTGCGCGGCCCTCTCGGGCTTTC
>CAZSJP010000493.1:0-4197 GCA_964606675.1 uncultured bacterium | reverse complement strand
GACCGACGCTCACCGATAACGCTGACACCGGTTCCGGCTGGCCTATGCCGAGGTTGACCCATCTCCCGCCCGCGCCGACACTAGGCCCCACGCGCAGCCTCTCGTCCACCCGGATTTGGTGCCGCGCCGATAGCAACACCATGGTGCTCCTGGTCGAGCGCTTGTCGCCACCGAGCGTGGTGAAGGGGACGCTCTCGATCAACGTTGTCAGTCCAACCTCTAGCGGCATCTGCCAGCCGGGACGCATGCTGCTCCTCGTGAAACGCAGCGTCGGGTGGACGCAATACCCGAGGGCGATGCCATAGCTGTAGATTCGGCCGACATCATTCTCGGGTACCATGTCGTAGAGCCGTGTCTCGATGTCGAGCCGCGTGACCCGATACCACGCGGAAAGTTTCAGTCTGTCCCACAGATCCAGATACGCTCCTCCTTGCAGAGCAGGGCCCCAACTTGTGCCGAATCGCTCACGGAACGACCGCAAGTGGGCGTCGGCTCTGCCACCACGGGACACCCTGAACACCAGCCCTGGCTCTCTTTCGAGTATGTAAGGGCCGCGGACCATCATCGGGTGAAGTTCGACCCCGATCTCGCCGAATATCAGCGTAAGCGGAACGCCGAGACCGAAATGCCACGACTTGTCCGGTCCGTACCAGCCCGACAATGTGCCGTTGGTGTCGCCGTAACGCACTCCCCACGCCGCGCTCACGCCAATCCTGAGATGGTCGATGAGCCGGTATTGGTAGGACGCCGAGGCGCCTCGCACGTTTGTCCGCGCCGACCTCAGATGCTTACTGTGCTTCTCCCAAAATGAGAGCAGGCCTATCTCGATGTGCGCCGACGCCCCGGCGGTACAAGTCGAGTCGCTCGCGGAAGCGGCAGCCGGCGCCAGCAGAGCACTCGCCAGACACGCGCAAAGGACCGCGGTCCGCACTGATTGCTTTCGATCCAACCCGTTCCCCTCCCGTTCCGGGCCGACATGTGTGTCGGCACTGCCGGGCGTTGTTCCACGTAACGACTGTCAACCACCAACCAGGATCCCAATCGATGCCCCGAATCCGCTGGCGCGCCTCGAGTACATATCGCCCTTCATGGGCGTGACGCGGTAGACGCCGCCGGCGGTCAGCCCGCGCCACAGTCGCACGCGAGCGACCAGTTGGATCGCGCCGCCGAAGATGTCGCGGTAGCGCTCCCTGCTGTGGTAGTGGCCCGGGGCGATCTCATCTGCCTCCCGCACAACACTGTACGGCCCACGCACGAGCATCGGGTGGAACTCCAACTCAAGCCGCCCCAGAGCAAGCGTCGCGGGCACACCGATGCCGAAAGACGCCGTGCCGGACGATTCCGGTTGTCGGTGGTTGGGGTCGCCCCATCGTTTCCCGACCTCGACGCTGAGACCGATACGCAGCCGTTCATCGATCCGCCGTTGGTGCCTGATCTCGACCAGGGCGATACGGCTGGACGGCTGATGCTCGGACTCGTCGAACACGAGGGCAGGGAAGCGCTCGAAGAGCGCCGATAGCCTCAGTTGCAGCGGCAGTGGCATCGCCGACCAAGCGCGGCCCCGAGCGAAACGCGATGTCGGACGCACGCGATATCCGAGCGAGATACCGAAACCATCGATGCGGCCGATCAGGCCCTCCGGTTCGAGGAAATCCCTGCGAGACCCCTTGCTCGTGTGAACGGACGTCACTCGGTACCAGGCCCCGAGCAGAAAGCGATCCCACAACTCGACGCGCCCGCCCAATGCCAACGCCGGAACCCACTTTACCGCATAGTACTCTCCCATATAGTCGGCGACGCGGGCCCCACGCGCCGCCTTGAAGTAGTCGACAATCGCGTAGCTTCGCACGATATGGTACGGCCCCTTGACGTACATCGGATGCACGTCGAGCGCGACAGGGCCATAGTGCAGAGTCACCGGCACCCCGAAGGCCATGTGGCGTGGCCGAACCGGCTCGCCAGCTCTGTTGAGCGGGACCCCGACCATCGAGCTTTGCCCCTCGTTGGGGTCGTTGGTGCGCAGACCCCAGGCGAAGCTGAAGCCGAACCGGAGCCACGGCGTGGACGACCATTGGCTCCACAACGAGATGCCTCGAACGTCGCTCGTCGTAGATCGCTCGCTGCCCGGAAACGTCTCCCGCAACGTGAACGCGTGGACATCGAGCGCGGACCATGCAGGTGTGGGCGGGCCGTCCGCCGCCACCGGGTCCGTCGCCGACGTTGCCGCGGGCGCCATCAACCCACCCGCCAGACACGCGCAGAGAACCGCAGTCCGCATCGGTTGCACTCGATAGGCCATCTTCCTCCTCCGTTCGAAACAGACGCTGCCCGCTGGTAGGGCTGACACTCATGTCCGCCCGCAACCAAACACGACACCGGTTCACCCGCGCACGCCCGACTCCGCAACACGCAGACTCCGCCGCAGTTCGGAACGAACAGCGAACGTGCCCAAAGGGCACGAGGCTCGTCCATGTTGCCCCACGCAGTCGCCCTGCGTACTATGTTGAGCCGTTTGCTGCAATCTGTCAACACCCCGAACACGGAGACCAGATGACACGCCGCGCAACCAGTACGACCCGCCGACGCACAGTTTGCGCGGCAATACTCCTCTCACTGTCGTTCGCAGCCGCGGGCACCGCCGAGACTACCGAGACGTTCGAACTCGAAGTGCTGAGACCCGACCAGACTGTGCTCAACGACTCGGCGACCGGCACCGAACTGACGTTCCTCACGACCGAAACGCACTCGTCGGCGCTGTATTTCCACGAGCGCTCGTGGTTGGCCGACGAGTCGATGATCGTCTTCCAGGGCCATCGCGGGCTGATGGGATACCTGCCGCCGACCGGTGAGACCGTCGTGCTGAAGACGCCCACCGGCGGCACTGGAGGCCCGACCGCGGCGGCCACCAGGAACTCGGTCTTCTTCATGCGCGGCAGCGAGGCGGTCGAACTCACGCCGCACATAGAACTCTCGCGCGACCCGGCGAACACGAGATCGGTAGTAGGAGCAACAGCCCGAGCGATAGCGACGCTACCGGGCGGCGGGCAGCTCACCGTCAACTGCACCGACAGCCTGCTCGCCATCGGCACCGGGAGCGCGATATACACCGTCGACGTTGCCAGCGGCGCGGTGCGCGAAATCTGCAAGATCGAAGCGCCCAATTCATGGCACGGCCACCTGCAATGGAGCCATACGAACCCCTATCTGTTGAGCTTCGCCGGGGAGCCGCAGCGCATCTGGGTGGTCGACATTCGCGACGGAGTGCCGCGCGCACCATACAATGAGATCGAGGGCGAACTGGTGACGCACGAGGCGTGGTGGGTGGATGACCAGATCATGTTCTGTGGCGCGCCCAGGCCGCACGGGCAGGACCAATCGCACGTAAAACTGCTCGACATCTACACGGGCGCCGTGCGAATCGTCGGGAGCGGCAACTGGTGGCCGAGCGCGACACCGTCCGAGCTTGCCGAGCGCAACTGGTGGCATTCGGCGGGGAGCGACGACGGTCGCTGGGCGATGGCCGACAACTGGCACGGCGACATCATGCTCTTCGAGGGCACGACGACCCGCCCGCACATGCTAACGATGGGGCACCGGACCTATGGCGGCGGCGATCACCGCGAGCCAGGATGGGATCGAAGCAGCGAACGCGTGATATTCACGTCTCACATGCTGACGCTGATGGCCGGCTGCTAGGCCCGCATCACGCAGGCGTGCGTGGCAACCATTCCCAGCGAATGGCAGACGACGAACCCGGCGCGGCGATAGCCCGCCAACCATTGCGCCGTCCGCGACAGACGGTCTGAAAGGAAACGCCCGTGGCACATTTCCCCGCCGAACGCACGATCATGCGGCAGCAGATAGCGAACCGGCTGGCGATCGTCAGAGGTACGGTGTACAGATGTCACAGCCCGGTCGGGGGCTGGGAGACCGTCTCCGCCGGCACCGAGCGGGACGTCGCAGTGCCTCCGGCCGACGGCTGGACCGCGTACATGCCGGGCGCGGCATGGGGCGGGCGTGACGTCACGAACTGGTTCAGAGCGAAAGCGACGGTGCCGCCAGAGATGGCGGGCCTGCCCGTGGTGGCGATCCTGAACACCGGTGGCGAGGGCCTGTGCATCGTCGACGGCGAGCCGCTCCAGGGCCTCGACCAGAACCGTTGGCCCGTGCTACTCTCGGGCGATGCTGTGGCGGGCC
>CAZSJP010000492.1:0-4198 GCA_964606675.1 uncultured bacterium | reverse complement strand
TTTCGGGCGTCATTGGGCGATACTTTTGTAGCGCCGGCGACGTGCGTCGGCTACGACGCGCCGAGGCAGCCCCTTTTCGGGAGGGTTCGACAGATGGGCGACGTGCTGCAGGAAGTATCGACAATACCTCTGTTTGCCGACATAGACGCTCAACAGCGTGAGAGACTACTCAAGTTCGCTCTGGTTGAGGAGTTCGACCCGGGGCGCACGCTGTTTGGCGAAGGCTCGATGATGGGGCAGATCATGTACGTCGTGCTCTCGGGCGAGGTCGACATATCGAAGCGCGACGAGAAGAGCCAGTCGGTGCATCTCGCGACTCTCCATCGCAGCGCTTTCTTCGGCGAGATGTCGCTGTTCGAGAATGAGAAGCGGTCGGCCACGGCCAAAGTGAAGACCAAGGCACGCCTGCTCGTGCTCACCAAGAGCAACTTCGACCGGATGATGATGAGCGACCCCGAGATCGCCAACAAGATGCTGCTCGTCTTCATCAGGACGCTGGTCGATCGCCTGAGGAGCACCAGCGATCAGGTCGTGCACCACGGGTAGGGGTGTGGTGTGGCTGGCGGTTGGCTAGCTCGCCAGGAGTTCCCAGAACTCCCGGGGGGAAAGGATGCGCATCTCATCTGCGCGGCCCAATAGCTGAAGCTCCTTGTCTCCAGTTACCAGGACATCGGCGTTGCCGTGCACCGCCGCGCCCACTATCGGGATGTCGTCCTCGTCGCGGAGGTCCGCGGCGAAACCTGGCGAAGGTGAGACGATAGCCGCATCCCGCCGCAGAAGCTCCAGATACCTCTCGGATAAGTCACTCGTGACGCCGAACTTCTCGACGAGTACCCGACCAAGTTCGTCGCAGACCTCGTGCGAGATCAGCAACTGGTGCGATGCGAAGACCTCGCGCAAGACATCGGCGCACAGTCCGCGGGTGGCGATGGCGCTGGCCAAGACGTTGGTATCGAGAAACACCCTCATGACACGTCGGCAAAGACATCTTCGTCGGTGAGGTAGCCACGCGCCTCGGCGAACGGCATGACGCGCTTCCGCAGCTCCTCGAACTGGTTGGCGCGCAATTGGCGGCGAAGAGCTTCACGGGCGACCTCGCTGCGGGATAGCCCCGCTTGCCGACTTGCCTTGGTCAGCATGTCGTCGAGATCGCCGTCGAGCCGAACAGTGAGGGTAGCGGTCTTCATGTCTTACAATGTAACACGCTGCTGGGCGGGTGTCAAGTTCGCATCTGAGCCGCCTCCGGATATCCCCCTCAGTATTCAGGCCACCCGGACAACTCCCCGGACATGCCATCCTCCGCCATCGCCTTCTCCGCCATGGGGTCGAGCTTCGCGCACTCGGCGGCCAGACGGCCGCGCTTGAGGCGCGGAAGCTTGTCCTCCACCGCAACCTGAATCGCCCGGCTGCGACTCGGGAACATGCCCTCGCACACCAACCTGTCCAGCTCGGCCAGGATGTCTCTGTCCAAGACAATCTCGATTGCCGTTGTGGCCATCATGCGCCTCCTTGATATGACAATAAGTCATGCCAGAGACACGCGCCAAGAAGCGCGAGGCAGAACATCGCCGCGCAAGAGATGCCCTACTGCCTCCACGTTTCCGGCTCCCCCATTGCGTCCTCGTCGGTGACGTAGCCGAAGTATCGGCCCGCCCAGTAGCCGACCAGGTAGCAGAGGCCACCCCGTTCCTCGCGTGCGACTCCGGGTCCGTTGAGCACGAGCATCGGCGCGCTCCACGTTCGGCCACCGTCGGTGCTCTGGTGAAGCCCCGCCGGGGTTGTCACGAAGACGCGCCCCGGGGTCTGCCGCGGCGCGAAGACCCGGTGCGCCAGCGGGATACGCAGGCCGTCGCTCGCGCTGGTCCACGTCGTGCCGCCATCGGCAGAGCGGTAGGCGCCACCCTCGCCGGCGCCGTGGAGCGTGTCGGGGTCGGTCGGGTCGAACGTTAGCGATTGCAGGCGGGTCCATTCAAGTCCCGCACCGCCCGAAGGCGGCATGTAGGGACGGTCGTGCGTCCACCCGACGACCGTGACGCTCTCTCCGCCGTCGGTCGTGCGCAGAAGAAGCGGCCACGTGCGGTACCATATCGTCAGATCGACCAGCGCGAAGGCCGTGTCGGGGTCGTGCGGCGAGACGACGATCTGCCTGAACGTCGGGAAGTGCCGGAAATCCTCCAGATCGACAGGCAGGTCTGCCCAATCGGCATCGTCGGCCCGCGCACGGAACAACCGACCTCGGATGGCGGCGTAGGCGACGGCATCCGGGCCGGAGCGAAGCCCGTAGAGCACGTCCTCCCCGCCGGGCATCGCTCCGAACGCCGCGGACCATTCCCTGCCGATGAGGGTCGCGCCCAGATCGCGGCTTCGGTACAGGCCGTCGGCCATCGTCGCCCACGCAACGTGCGGGTTGTCGCGGTCGGCTTCGACGCGATGCGCCGCCCGCTCGCCATTGCCTACCGGAACACGGTGCCACGACTCCCGATAGCCGAACCCGTCGGTTCGGAACACGCCGCGGTCCGTCGCCAGGATGACGACTCGGCTCGTTCCTCCGACGAACGCCACGTCGCGAACGAGAGCGCCCGAGGGACCAGGATGCACGGCGAACGACACGCCGCCGTCGAACGATCGGTAGAGCGCTCCTTCGTCGTCGGCAAGCAGCCATACCGCCGCGTCTTCGTTCGATACCACCAGCGCGACGATCTCCCGCGCGAGATAGCCGTCGAGGTTGAACGGCCCGCCCTTCCAACTGTACGAGTTGTCCCACGCCTGCTCGTTGAACGGCAGGACGCCCATGGGCGCAGGATCGTAGGTGGATTCGGCGATTTCGAGGTCCGTTCTCGTACTGTTCATGATCGGGTACATCAGCGTCGCCGACGGGTAGAGGCGCAGAGTCTCCAGCGCGCCCGGCAGGTCGGCCCCGGCATCGTCGTCGCACAGAGCCGCGTAGAAGTAGTTGCAGGGCGAGCGTTTGTTGCGCTTCTTGCTCTCGAAGAGCGACGCGCCGGCCATCCGGTAGAACGCCTTCAGCTCGGCGTCGTCTTCGATCTGGTGCGCGAGCCACAAGCTCGGGATCAGGTGTTCGACCTCGTCGTTGTCCGGCTCGTACGCCCGTCCCTGGTGGATGCGTCCGTCGTTGCCCTGCCACCCGTCGGGCGGGACGTCGGTCGATGCGCTGTACGCCAGCTCGTCGGCGATCTGGGCGTACTTGCGGCCATACCACTCGTCGCCCGTGATCCATTCGGAGAACTTGAGGCCACAAGTCGCCATCAGGCCGCGCGTATGCGGACGCCCCGGCAATTCGCCGATATCGCGCACGAAGTGACAACACACGCGCCCGTTAACCGTGAGCAAAATCATGTCGTTGGATTTGTACGCGTAGTCGGCCATGTCGCACACTACGTCGCGCACCTGGCGCAGTTGGCGGCGCACCTCGTCGGTGTGCGCCGAGCCACGTGCGTCGCATGCGGTCAGGAAGTAGTGCCACATCGCCAGGCCGCGGAGCGCATGGTGGTAGTTGTGGTGGCTCGGATGCCCTCTGTAGCGGAACTCGGCGAAGGCTCCGTCCCCTTGGTGCCACTCGGGCGCTTCGTTGGCGTCGGCGCACTCTCGTGGCGTGGGGCCGTGTCCGCGGACGATCTTCCGCGCGAGCAAGCCCGGCTTGCCGCTCACGTGGCTGAGTATGTCCAGGCCTCCGAGCGCCTCGCCGCCAAGCTTCAGCGCCGCGGTCGCCTCGTCGGCGACTCCGGCCTGCAACGCCCAGCCGAGACGACACGCGAGGGACATCAGGTAGCACCCGGTCCACGAACTCGAATGCATGTCGCCGGTATCGCTCGTCGTCGAGAAGTCGACCGGCGCGCCATCGGGCGGGATCGGTACGCGAGCGACGTACGTCCCCACCATAAGATGCCGCTCGCTTGTTGCGCGCTGGAGGATATCGGCCTTCTCATCGAGCCGCACGAGCCAGCGCAGGTCCTCGTCGCGTGCCTGCCCTTGCGGCTCTGCATCCCGTTTCATCGCACGCCTCCCTATGCTATTCCGAGCGCTCCGCGCGCGTTCGCGCCGAACACGCGTTCCACGTCGTCGGTCGAGAGTCCGCACATGGCCGTCGCTCGCTCAAGCGCCAGCAGGGATTCGATGCCGACCAGGGTCAGCCTGCCGAACCGCCAGTCGTCGAGCGCCACGTTCGTCTCGTCCATCC
>CAZSJP010000491.1:0-4202 GCA_964606675.1 uncultured bacterium | reverse complement strand
GGACGGATCGCGGACCTGGTCCATCACGTCACTGGCGACGACTGCGTCGAATGACTCGTCATCGTAGCGCGACAGATCGGTGGCGTTAGCTTCGTCGACCGACTCGACGGACTCGCCGACGCCGGCCTCGGCGATGCGCTCGCGGGCGACCACCAGCAAGCGCGGCGAGACGTCGGCCAGTGTGACGCGGTGGCCAGCTTCGGCGAGAGTGATCGTATATCGACCGGGCCCACCGCCGAGGTCCAGCACGCGGCACCCAGACGGCAGGTGACGCTCGAGCAATCGCATCGTCCGCCGGAACTCCAGCGCGCCGGCAGGCGTCTCCAGCCGGCCCCACTCGTCGAAGTTGTGGTAGTAGCCCCGTATGCGGTCGGTGTCCGTCAACGCCACTACTCCCTGATCGACTCCAGCGTGTTGCGAAGGCGTTCCAGCGATGCCTCGGCCGTGGCGACCTTTTCGCGCTCGGCCGCAACGACCTCTTCCGGCGCGCGGCTCACGAAGTTCGCGTTGCCCAGCTTCTTCTGCGTCGATGCGACGTATTTCCCAAGCTGCGCGATCTCTTTCCCGATCCGCTTCTCTTCGTCGCCAAGGTCGATCAGATCCGCCAACGGCAGGAATACCGCCGAGCCTTTCACCACGGCCGTCGCCGAAGCGTGAGGACGCTCGACGTCCGGTCCGACGACCAGGTTCTCGACGCGCGCCAGGTCCTTGAAGTAGGCTTCATGCTCGACGAACACCGCCGCGTCGTCTCCTTCGGCCCGGATGTGCACGTCGACCTTCTTCGAGGGCGGCGCGTTCATCTCGCTGCAGATGGTGCGGATCGCCGTGATCGCCTCCTGCAAGAGGCCGATCGTCCGTTCGGCGTCCTCGTCGATGAGGGATTCGTCGGCGCTCGGGTATGCGGTCAGCGAAATCGTGTCCGTGGCGTCGCCACTCTTTCGCGCGCGCAACACCGGCAACTGCTGCCAGATCTCCTCGGTGACGTACGGCATGATCGGATGCAAAAGCCGCAGGCTCACGTCCAGAGCGTGGGTCAGCACCCGCTTCGCCGCAATCTGCGACTCGGGGCCATCCGCCCCGTTCAGCGGGCGCTTGCAGAGCTCTATGTACCAGTCGCAGAACTCGTGCCAGAAGAAGTGATAGAGCGTCTCGGAGACTGTCTCGAACTGGAACGCCCTGAATGCGTCGTCAGCCGCCGCGACGGCTCTGTTCAGTCGCGAGAGCATCCATCTATCCGCCAGGCCGAGCTTGAGACCGTCGGCGGCGAACTCCTGCGGCTCATCGTCGGCGACGTAAGCCAGGGCGAACCGTGCCGAGTTCCAGACCTTGTTGATGAAATTGCGGTAACCGATCACTCGTTCCATGCTGAAACGGATCGAACGGGCCTGGCCGGACATGATCGCCAGGTAGAACCGCAGGCTATCGGCGCCCACGTCCTCCATGACGTCCAGCGGGTCGATAACGTTCTTCTTGACTTTGGACATTTTCTGGCCCTTGTTGTCGAGGACCATCCCATGGAGATACACCGTGCGGAACGGCACGTCGCCCATGAACTTCATGCCCATCATCATCATTTTGGCCACCCAGATTAACAGGATGTCGTGCCCGGTCTCCATCACGTCCGTCGGGTAGAACGTATCGAGCGCCGGCGTCTTCTCGGGCCAGCCGAGCGTCGAGAACGGCCAGAGCGCGGACGAGAACCACGTATCCAGCACGTCCGGATCGCGCCGCAGGCAGTCGCCGCATTTGCCGCACTCGCTCGGATCGTCTCTCAGCACCATGACCTCGCCGCAGGCGTCGCAATACCATACCGGGATCTGATGCCCCCACCACAACTGCCGGCTGATGCACCAATCCTGGATGTTGCGCATCCAGTGGAAGTACGTCTTCGAGTATTGCTCCGGGACGATCCTCACCCGACCGTCTTCCACGGCCTCGATCGCCGGTCTCGCCAGCGACTCGATTCGCACGAACCACTGATCGCTCAGCATGGGCTCGACGACCGTCTCGCACCGATCGCACTTGCCGATTGAATGAACGTGGTCCTCGACTTCCTTGATCAGGCCGCGCTCTTCCAGATCGGCCAGGACCCGCTCGCGAGCGTCGTACCTGTCGAGATCGGCATACGCCCCCGTGGCCGACGTAGTGACGGCGTTCTCGTCGAGTATGCTCATCATCTCAAGCTCGTGCCGGAGGCCGGTCTCGAAGTCGTCGAAATCGTGCCCAGGGGTGACTTTCACGACTCCCGAGCCGAACTCCATGTCGACCAGTATGTCGTCGCCCACGATGGGTATCTCGCGATCCACAAGCGGCAGGATGGCCGACTTGCCGATGAGACCCCGATACCGCTCGTCGTCGGGGTGCACCGCGATGGCCGTGTCGCCGAGCATCGTCTCGGGGCGGGTGGTGGCGACGACAAGCTCGACCTCGGGCCGGTCCTTGACCGCGTAGGCGATGTGCCATAGGCTGCCCTTGTGTCCTTCGTCGTGAGCGACCTCCAGGTCGCTGAGCGCGGTGTGGCAGCGCGGGCACCAGTTTATCAGACGGTTGGCCCTGTAGATCAGCCCTTCTTCGTAGAGGCTCACGAACACCTCACGGACCGCGCGGGAGAGCCGCTCGTCCATCGTGAAGCGCTCACGGCTCCAATCGAGAGACGACCCGAGTGCGCGAGCCTGCTCGACGATGCGGTTGCCGTACTGCTCTTTCCACCGCCAGACGCGCTTGACGAACTCCTCGCGGCCCAGGTCGTGGCGCGACTTGCCCTCGCCCGCCATTATCTGCCGCTCCACGACCATCTGCGTGGCGATGCCGGCATGGTCGGTTCCGGGCAGCCATAGTGCGTTGTCGCCCAGCATGCGATGCCAGCGAGTCAGCACGTCTTCGATGGTGAGAGTTAGCGCGTGTCCCATGTGCAAGCTGCCCGTCACGTTCGGCGGCGGGATCACGATAGAGAACGGCGGACGGTCGGACACGTCGTCGGCCCGGAACGTTCCGGACGATCCCAGACGTTGTACCAGTGAGACTCAACGTCTTCGTGGCTGTATCTCGATGCAAGCTCTTTCATCGCTAGTCCTTCGGTTGCTCATCTTGGAGGTTGCAGCGCTCAAGCTCCCTCGCGAGCGCGCTCGTACGGTCAACGTGCCTCGCCTTTACCCCGAACGCTCTGCTGTCGGCGGCGAATCGCTCACCGCAGCTTGGCGTCCGGGGTGGGTACAGCCACGCTGGACCGGTGGCACTGTGGTGTTGCCATTCTCAAGTACCTCGATCCATCCGACTCTGAACGGATCATGTCGGAGGCCAACGACGAAAGCCCGGCTGATGTTGCCGGGCCCGTCGGAACAGTTCGTTTCGGACCCGGGGGATTACCGGGGTACTGACGCGCCGGCGGCCGTCAGGAAGCTGCGGACGCGGCCTGCAACCGGGCTGTTCGGATCGACCTCGATGCACTTCCGCCACGTCTCGATCGCGCCGGCCACGTCGTTCAGGGCGCTCTGCCTCACGACGCCGAGGTTCATCCAGGCATTCACGTGGTTCGGGCTGACGGCTATCGCTCGCTCGAACGATGCGACGGCGTCCTCTGGCCGGTCCACATTGTGGTACATCGTGCCGAGGTCCGTCAACATGTCGGCGGAGGTCGCTCCGGCGGCCTTCGCGCCTTCGTAGTGCTCGATAGCCTTCAAGAACGCTCTTCTGGCGCCGGCGGCGTCCGACGCCGCTTCCTGGGCCATCCCCATGTCGAAGTATAGATCCGCGAGATGCGTCCGCGCGTCCGTGTCCTGGGGCCGTGTCAGGAGCGAGGCTTCAGCCTCCACTATGTGGCTGCGTATCCGGTCGGCTTCCTGCTGCGCCCGGTTGTCGACCACGGGTGCAGCCCGGTGCGGCTCGCGGAGGGCCGCCGAGGGCGTAACGATTCCGCGGAGTAGCCATCCGATGACGACGCCCGCGATGAGCGCCACTGTGGCGACGGTCGCCAGGCGCCACGTTTCGAGCCCCTGCGCTGCCCTGCGCGGCTGAGTCGGCCGCCGGCTTTGTTGCGACCGATTGCGGTTCTGATTTTTCGGCTTCATATCTCTCCCAGGTCGATTGATAATAATGGTGTTAGCTGCATAGTTGTGTCAAGGGTTCGAGGCGCTCCGCGGCTGCGGGCCCACCCGTCGTCGTCGTCTCAATTTGATAAAAGCCTTCAATCATAACATGTTACG
>CAZSJP010000490.1:0-4203 GCA_964606675.1 uncultured bacterium | reverse complement strand
ACGTTCGCCGGTGCACGTGGTGAGGACAACGTCATGACACATCACAGCTAGTCCAGAACGGTCTGGATGTAACGATGTCGGCCATTTGGTTGCGGTCGGTGCTGGGGCTTTGTGTTCCAGCGAACTGTGCGGGTGGATCTTATCGGCCTGTTCCACGGCGAGTTCGGCACGATGCACGCGGACGACATTGGCGTGTTCGCTGGAAGTCGAGCGACCTACACGTCGAGCGTCTTCATGACGGCGCGGTCAACATCGCCGTAGAACACCACGTCGAGTCTTTCGATAACCTCCTCAGGCAGCCCTGGGAACTGCATCTTATTCGAGAGCGGCACGAGTGCCCGGAGAGCTCCGTTGTCCGCCGCGTGCTGGAGCGGCTCCATTATCGACGAGGGTGCTTTGATGTTGCCTTGCACTGTCAGATCGCCCATAATGACGGTACCTGGCTGGGTCTGGCAGTTGCGTACCACGGACATTATTGCTGCGAAGAAACCGACTCCACACGGGCAATCAACGCGGCTTCCCGTGAGGTCGACTGCTTCGGCATATATGTCTTTCTGCGCGAGTGTCTCGGTCAGGCCAAGTCTGTCCTTCGCAGCCTGCATATAGCTGTAGGCTCGATTGGCAGACTCCTTCATCGATTTGTCGAGCCCAGCGGGAGTTCTCAGCTTCCCCGATCCAGGCATCAGAGTGATTTCTAGTCTAGAGATGATGACCTTCGCCTCTGCATCTACCGCGGCGGCGTAGACTGTCCCCGGAGGGAGTGGATCCCTGGAAATCGCTCCAGACCCGCCTTGTTCTGGAACGCCCACTGTCCGCTCAACGTCAGTCTCGATATCGATATACGAGAAACTCGTCTTGTGAAACTCGAAAGATCCTCTCTTCTTCAGTTGCTCTTTGACGCGTCGACGTCCCTCCATCGCAAGCTCAGCGTACTCGACCATCTCGTCCTTCGTACAGGAACCGTCTGGATGAATTATCTTGACTAGACCGCTAACGGTCTTTCGTATCGCGGTTGCGTCGCGTCCCTCGATATGCGCGCCAAAGCGGAATGCCTTCTCCGCTTCGTCGAATCGGTTGTGCTTGCGTAGGTAGCGGAAGGCCTCCGCGAGGTAGTCCGTCACAAATCCATAGTGGGCTGTGAGCATCTCCTTGGAACTCTTCGGGATCTCCCAGCCGGGCAGGTAGAAGTGCATGCGATCGATCACAGCAAGATCGAACTCTTTGGGCAACGGCTGGAACAGATCTGTTGCCGAGTTCTGAACAAGACTCTCTACGGGCTGGTTCAGGTTGCCGATGAATACCAACGAAGCGTCTGCAAGGACCTGAGCTATCCCCCGACTGAAGCGACCGTTGGCCATGTAGTCCTTCATTATCTGGATTGCGTCGGGATCCGTTACGTGAATGCCGGCGACCTCGTCGAAGGCCACGACATCCCAATGACCGACGAGACCAACCTGCCTCCTAGCGTTGTTGTAGAAGAGGTTGGCGGTACTCGCTTTGCCTCCGGAAAGGAGCATGCAGTAAGGGGATACTTCACTGAACACGTACGATTTCCCGGTCCCGCGCGGACCCAGCTCAATGAAGCTGTAGTTCTTCTCTACGAACGGTATCAGGCGCGTCAGGAGAAGGAGCTTCAGCCGCCGATCCATCGGCGTGGGCTCAAGACCGAGACTTCGGAGCAGGAGGTCGATCCATTCGTCAGTGGTCAATGAACCGCGTCCGTCGGCGTATTCCTCGAAGTCGAAACGGGCGAGCTGGATGGGACGCAGGTCTGCTATATGAAATGGACTGCTCTTCTTCCCCTCGTCGACGGCGCGGTATTCAACGTCCACGATCGCCCAAATGCCGCCCTCAAGGAGCCTCTCGTGGCGACGATGGAAGTCGTCTGGGATGTGCACCCTGTTGTAGCCAAAGTGGTCCATGGAAGCCCAATACTTGTCCTCGCTCGCGAGAAAGCGGACCTCCACACGATCAATGAACCTGTGTTGTCCTCTCCGCTCGACGGTCGCCTGAGCCTTGTTGGCTTCGTCGTGCCTGTAGTAGTTCGACGCGAGGGTCTCCTTCACCGCGTCCATGCCGATGCGTATCTCGTCATCGCTGTCAGATGCGCAGTATCTGCCGATCAGGTATTCGAGTACATAGGAGGGTACGTTCTCACCTCCCTTGATCTGGTGCAGCAGATCTTTGCGGACCACCTTGCCGGCAAACGCCTTCGCGGCCTTTGTGTCTAGCTCGTCCCTCTGCATCGTCACCATCCTAATCGATCATCGCATTCTTCAGCGTGCATCTCGCCCACACGACCCGCGTTTCAGCATCGCCAACTCGTATCTCCACCTCTGAACCGTCGAAGTCGGGGTCGATGAGGACGGGCACAGGGGTCTCTTTGTTTGTCTGCAAGGTAACCACATGTGTCTTCTCATCGCGTTCCTCGCAGTCTGCGGCCTCGCCCACAACCGAGGCGGCAGCTCCGGTGCCATCGTACGCTTCGATCCGTACGGCCGTCTGTGTGGCTATGATATCACCCTGCACGAGAATCTTGAGGCCAATCACCCGGCTCGTGAACTCCTTCGTCCGGTACAGTATCTCGATCTCCGGTGTCATCGCTCAAGAAAAAAAAAGACCCGAATCGAGATAATGGGCGTTCACGGGCGTCACTTGTAGTGCGATTGTAGTGCGATCGGGCCGCAAACGTGTCACTGAGTGAAACGCTCGACATGATCCCACGGGCATTGACGCGGGTGCTGCAGGGGGGTCTCAGCGAGAAGCTTGGCCCTGTCAGCCTGAGAGCGCCCTAGTAGGGGCGGCATTGAGCCAACGTGCGAAACGGGCCTGCGGACGGGCACGTCCCTGCAGCGTGCGAACCGCGACCACAGTGCTCCCGGCAACAGCACACATGCTCGACGCGCAGAGGTGTTGTAGCGCGACCCCAACCCAGTGACTACATTCTGAAGCAGACCTGTCACCGAACCTGGGAACCGGAGAACCACAGCACCATGCCTGGAGTGAAGTTCATCGGCCTCCAAGAGCACTGCGCGCTTCTGTCAGCCACGCTCGCCGAGCTGTGGAACCACAGCCCTGGGGCCCCCGGGAAGAGCATGGACGGTGAGCATCTTGACTACACGATGGCTGCCGACTGGCTCGGAATGGCTGCGGACATACTCGAAGTGAAGGTTCTGACAAGCAGATTCGACGAGTCGCCATTGTATTGTGAATCGGTGGCCAAGTTCGAGCACGCTCGAACGAAGCTGCTAACCCGACTCGCGACGCAGTTGAGCATATTCTCGTATGCTTGGGGCGCTTTCGAGACGGTCGCGAAGATCGTTGATCCGAGGCCTGTCCCGACCGAACTGTGGACGAGTGGGGCCAGCGGCTTGGTCGACCGTGTGATCTTCGATCTCAAGAACTACACTGCCACGCGGTCCTACCTCAGAGCATTGAGGGTATTGGGACAGGTCTTGAGCAGGAGGCCAGCGTACCCTGATCTCGCTCGAATGGGGGACCAGCCGAAGCATATGGGCATCTGTGGTGTCGGCATAGATTTCGTGCGACGGGTCCGCAATCGGTTCGCGCACGGCGCAAGCATCATACCTTGCGGTGTTGGCTGGTCCGAAGGCGCATCCGCCGAACCTCACGCGATTGCCTTGTGCACTCGCATCGTACTCCTCACGATACAGATGCTGCTGAGCAACCACTTCGCGGGCAGGCACCTCGAGATGCGGTTTGTCCTGCAAGATGAGGCGGGAGCCTACGTGACCGCCGATGCTCACGTTGTTCTGGATCGCTTACACACGCCTCGCCCCGTCGAGTGGAGCCCGCTGCTCCACTCGCACATCTGATAGCCACCACCTGGGACGTAGGCCTGACCGGCCCACCCACCGGAGTACGCGCCCCTCCTCGGCGATGGCGCAGGGATGGCACCTCACAGCGGGACGCACTGCACACACGGGATTAGCTTCGGAGTCGCTGGTTTCGTACCCATTGTCGTCGACAGAGCCGCCGTGAGCGAGAGCATCACAACGGCGCGTGGTTGGAGCGAACTGTCTTGTACATCAGGGCCAGTGATCACTTCGCTTTCGCCAATTCCTCAACCACCGTGTCGAGCAGGAGGACTTGCATCTGGCGCCCGGTCCTGGTGTGTTCAAGGTAGCGCTGTACACGGGCGAACACCCTACTCTCTGCTCTCTGTGCGAAACTGCTATGCTT
>CAZSJP010000489.1:0-4208 GCA_964606675.1 uncultured bacterium | reverse complement strand
AACATACCTGGGCGACCTCGGTGTTGGTGACGAAGTAGCCACGCCTCGGATCGTACTCGTCGGCGTACTCGGCGAATAGCTCGCTTCCGGCGCCGTTGGCGTAGAGCGGGATCAGCGAGTTCGTGTGCCCGCCCTCGTTCCACTGCACGCCGGGCGCGTTGCCCTTGCCGTTGCTCACCAGGTCGTTGAACGTGGCGCTCGCGGACCCGTCGGCGCCGGGGCCCGAGCCGTTGCCGGTCTCGTGATCGCCCGTCACGATGACGAGCGTCCGATTCCATCCACCGTTGGCCTCGACCCACTCGGCCACCGCCTCGGCCGCGCGGTTGAACTCGGTCTCTTCCTCGATGAGGCGTCCCAGGTGGCTGCCGTGGCCCGCCCAGTCGACCGCGCCGCCCTCGATCATGAGGAAGAAGCCGTCGCGGTCATTGTCCAGAACGTTCAGCGCCGCCGTGGCCATCTCGGCCAGAGTCGGCACGGTCTCTATGAACGGAATCTCGTACGCGTCGGCGCTTCTGTCGCCTTCCCGAGTGAACTGGAGCGACTCACGCACCTGCGGAATGCCGAGCACGCGGTCCGGCGCATCGCCCGTCATGAGCGCCTGGAAGTCGGCCCTGGTCTGGACCAGCGTCCATGGGTCGGGCGTTCCGTCGCCGTCTGCGTCCTCAACGCTGTTGTCGCCGACCGATGAAGCGCCGGCAACGACCGCGTTCCACGCATCCTCGCCACCCACGTACTTGTACACCGCCGAATCGACCGGCTGCCCGAAGTTGTCGAAGAGCGGGTTGCCGCAACCCATGATGACGTCCGCGTGGCTGTCGAAGATCATCTCCGTTGCGATCTCCTCGTAGTTGCCGCGCGACTCGTTGTGCGCCACGAACGCCGCCGGGGTGGCATGGACGAACTCGACGCTCGTGACGACGCCTGTGGCTTTCCCCAGCTCCTCGGCGCGTTCGAGCACGTGCCGGGTCGGTCGCTTGAGCGCGTCGACGCCGATTGCGCCGTCATACGTCTTCTTGCCCGTCGAGAGCGCCGTTGCCGCAGCGCCGGAATCGGTTGCGCCCTTCCTGCGGTAGTCGAAATCGGCCCACGCTTCGTGCGGCGCGTACCCGTTGCCGCCGGCGGAGTAGGTGCTCATCGGGTATTGCACCGCGAACTGCTCGTAGACCTGCTTGCCCGTCTCGCCGTACTGGTACAAGCTCGCGGCGTCGACCTGGTAGTAGCCGCATCCGTCGGCGACCATCACGATTATGTTCTTCGGCGATCCCGTGCATGGCTCGGCGCAGCAACCGGCGACGCCCAACCCCGCTGCTGCCACGAAGACCGATGCCACGGCTGCAAGCCCACACTTCAGTGCGCTCATGTCCGACCCCTCCCGAATCTGCGTTAACCCTGCGCCACAGCGACCGGTTCGAAGTAGCGCCCTTTGAGCCATAGCGAGACGTTCACCAGCCCGATGAGAACCGGCACCTCGACCAGCGGGCCGATTACCGCGGCGAACGCCACGCCCGATCCGATGCCGAACACGGCGATCGCAACCGCTATGGCTAGCTCGAAGTTGTTGCTCGCGGCGGTGAAGGAAAGCGTCGCTGCCTTTGGGTAGTCGGCGCCAACGCGCTTGCTCATCGCGAAGCTCACCAGGAACATCGCGATGAAGTAGATGAGGAGCGGCACCGCGATGCGAAGCACGTCGCCCGGAATCGCCACGATGTACTCGCCCTTGAGGCTGAACATCACCACGATCGTGAAGAGCAGCGCCACGAGGGTGATCGGACTGATAGCGGGAACGAACCGCGAGTGGTACCAGTCTTTGCCTTTCGCGCGGACCAGGAACGTCCGCGTCAGGAATCCCGCGACGAACGGTATGCCGAGGTATATGAAAACACTCTCCGCGATCTGGCCTATGGTGATGTCCACCACCGCGCCTTCGAGGCCGAACCACGACGGCAGAACCGTGATGAACGCCCATGCGTACACGCTGTAGAACAGCACCTGGAATATGCTGTTGAATGCGACGAGACCCGCCGCGTACTCGGTGTCGCCCTTGGCCAGTTCGTTCCAGACGATCACCATGGCGATGCAGCGCGCCAGGCCGATCAGAATCAGACCGACCATGTATTCGGGGTAGTCTTGCAGCAGCAGTACCGCCAGTGCGAACATGAGGATCGGACCGATGACCCAGTTCTGGACGAGCGAGACGAGCAGGACGCGCCAATCGCGGAAGACGTCGCCCAACTCCTCGTACTTCACCTTCGCCAGCGGCGGATACATCATGAGAATCAGCCCGGCTGCGATGGGAATCGAAGTCGTGCCAACGCTCATGCTCGTGACGAACCCCGTCACCGACGGCGCCGCGTAGCCCAGAGCCACGCCAACGGCCATCGCGACGAATATCCAGAGCGTCAGGAAACGGTCGAGGAACGATAGATTGCGCACTACGCCAGGCATTGGGTACGTCTCCACGTGCGATGGGATCGGCAGTTGGCGCGTCGGTTCATCGGGTCGGTCCGGTGCGTCCGCCGCCCGAGCCGCAGAGCTTGTCGCGAGGCACCGCGAGCACCTCGGACAGCGTGTGCCTGTCGGCTACGATCGCGGCGTCATCGCCGAGGGCCGCGTTCAGCCATTCGAGCGCACCGCGGATCTCGGCGCTTGCCCCATCCGACGGCAAGGCATAGAACACCCATCTCCCGTCTTTGCGGCTCTCGATCAGACCCGCGGCGTTCAGTATCGACAGGTGCTTCGAGACGGTCGACGTAGCCAGGCCGAGCACCGCCACGATCTGGCAGACGCACAGTTCCTGCCCGTCGAGCATCATGAGAATCCGCAGCCGGCCACCGTCCGCAACCGCCCGGGTTATCGCCAGAATGTCGCGCACATCGCACTCCTATGATTCGCCACATGACGAAATATACCGGTGACCGCGCGCCATCGCAAGTCGTCGCTGCGGGGAAACGCGACGGCGCCGGCGACCCGCTACGCGTTGCTCTTCGCGGGACCGTCGCTGCCGCGCGTCCGGGCACTGAGCAGAGCGAACACCACGGCGGTCGCAAGCACGTCGACGAGGATCGTGGTCATCGTTACGCGCGGTCCGAGCGCCTCGAAGAGCTGCCCGATAAGCCACGGCAGGAACATAGCGCCGACGCTTGCCCCGACCAGGAACCAGCCGGTCACCCGACCGGTGATTGTGAGGCGCCGCTCGGCGAAGTTGATGGTCGTTGGGAAGATCGATGCCATCGACAGCCCGAACCCGGCAGTGCCCGTCCAAAGCGCCACGGTCGACTCCGGCCACACCAGGATGAGCGACACCGACGCGGCACCGCACAGAAGGTCGGCCGCGAGCACAGCCCGTGGCCCGAGGCGAGTGCTGACGGGGATCGCGAGCAGGCGGCCGACAGTGAACGCGCCCCAGAACACGGACGTGAGGTACGCCGCAGTCACTCGGTCTTCCAGGTGCATCTCGACCGCGTAGGTGTATATCCACCCGGCGAAACCGACCTCCGCCCCGACGTAGAGCACGAGGAACGCCACGATCGGGACCATGACACGGTCGCCATCGCGCGAGTCGGCGGTCGGTTCGGCGCTGGCGGACCCGGGGTCGCTCGGCGACGGCAACTCCGGTGCCGATGGGCTGCGCAGACGGACGACCCAGATTGCCGGCGGCAGCATGAACAGAGCGAGCGCCCAGTAGGCCCATGCGATGTCTCCGCTCAACAGCACCGCCTGAGCGACGACGATCGGCGCGAGGAACGCGCCCACGCCAAAGCAGAAATGCAGTCCGTTCATGAACGGACCGACCTTGCGGCCATGCACCCAGACGAGCAGTGTGTTGCCTCCCGCGTCCAGAACGCCGTCGGCGAACCCGAGCAGGAGCAAGACCGCGGTGAGTGTCCACAGGAGGGAGGTGAGCGGCACAAGCGCCATCGTCGCCGCCATCACGGCCAAGACGCCTGCGACGAGCGGATGGCCGGGCACGCGGTCGTAGAGCCGCCCGCCGAAATACGCCCCGAACATGTAGCCGAACGACCTGGCGGTGAACAGGTAGCTCACGTCGCGCAAGGTCGATCCGGTGAGATCTGCGAGCGCCGGCAGAGTCGGCCCTAGCGACGCCGACACAAGCCCGAGGGCCGCGAACCCGCCGTAGTACCCGATCATGCTCGGGATTCGTGGCGCACTCTTGGCCTGGCCGCCGGGCCGAGCCGGAAGGCGGTCCG
>CAZSJP010000488.1:0-4209 GCA_964606675.1 uncultured bacterium | reverse complement strand
GTCTGGGAGCGGCTGTCGCTGTCGGAGCGGTCTTCAGCCTCGTCGCGTTGCTTTGGCTCAGCTACACCGAGGGCGCCAGCTACCTGGACATCCGCGTGATGCAGGGGATACCCACCTACCCGTTCAACGAATCTGCGTATTACCTTCGCGACTCGGCCTCGCCGAGTATAGCCTCGATGCTGACAACCGCGCTCGGCGCCGCACTCATGATCGGGCTGGTGATCGCGCATCGTCGGCTGGTGTGGTGGCCGGTGTATCCGTTCGGCTTCGCGATCGCCGAGAGCGTGGCGATGGAGTGCGTGTGGTTCTCCATATTCCTCGGCTGGCTCATCCGCGTTGTAATCATAAAGGCTTGGGGCGGACAGGGGTACGCTCGGATACGTCCGGCCGCGCTCGGTCTCATAATGGGAGACTTCCTCAGCATCGGGTTGTGGGCGCTGATAGACTCCCTGACCGGATCGGTCGGTTTCTCGATGACGCGCGAGATCTCGGCTTGGTAACCTGGGCACGTCGGATAGCCATACGATGCGGCGAGAAATGCGTATCCTTAGATGGGGTGTATGGAGGAGGCGCCTGGCTTCTATCGAGAGGAGATCGGCATGAGGACACGCTCCAAAAACTTGCTGCTACTGGCTGTCTGCTGCGTACTGATCGCGTCCACTGCCGCCCACGCCGTTCCCGTAACACCCACGCCCGGGGCCGGCTGGGGGAAGATGCACAGGTATCTCGACGTCGGGAACCTGTGGGACAACTACACGAACCGCAACTACGGCGGTTACCTGGACGCGCTCTCCTGGCCGGGCGGCTCCGACATGGGCCGTCGCGACGACGACGAGCGAGCGTTCGTCAACTACAGAGGGTTCGTGATCGGGGCAAGAGACGTGCCCGACCCGCAATTTCACGACGTGTTGTGGCCCTACATGGTCGGCCAGCGAGACGGCAGGAACGACGGAGAGAGGGGCGAGGCGATCCTTGCCGCTCCGGTAGATCCGCTGACGACGGGCGAGGGCCAGTCCGTTCAGATCATGTACAAGGGCCGCCTTCATCGCCGAACGTTCCGCCAGGCGTACCCCGTCATCACCGTCGACGGTGTGGTGGGGGAGCGGCAGTTCCACATCGAGGAAGTCTACAACACGACCGCCGAACTGGTCGGCGACGAGGACGATGGGCCCTACCAGATCGACGTCATCGACCCGACGATACCGTGCGATCTGCAGCTCGAGAACTACACGTGGACCCGCATGGGTATCGCCAGCAACCGCATGGTCTACTCGTTCGTCGACAGGGACAACGACGACGTGCACTACTTCCACTGGAGGCTAATCAACGACGGTGTATGGGGCAGGCTGGGCGTCGATCTGGTTGACAGCGGGGGGCCGTGGCCCGTCGTCAACGACGTGATGATAAGCTGGATGCTGCAGTGGGAACGAGGTTCCCGGGCCGCGGTCGTGACCAACAGCAACGGCGAAGCGAACAACGATGCGATATGGAACTACTACGGTGTCGACTACGACGGCGCCCGCACCGAGGATATGCGCCTCGTCTGGGTGCGTGACGGCGACCAGGACGTCTCGAAGTTCGCCGCCTACGCCAACGGCAGCACCGACGACCATGGCGATCCCGACCCCGTGACAGGCGAGCTTCTGACCGCCAAAGACGGCGGGTGGCTGCTGCTGCACTACGACCGCTCGACAACCGACCGGCGCGACGACCCGGCGCAACCTCGGACGGTGGGCTGGGCCAACTATGGCACGCTCATACAGACCGGCCCGGACGGGCATGAGGCCAAGTACAACCAGCTGCTCTGGGGGCGGCAGAAGAGCGGAGACTACTACGAGGGGTCGCACCAGACGACAGATGGCCGTGGCACTCACCCCTACGGCGGGTCGTGGATCAAGGCGAGCAACGACCCGGCCACGTCTGACGCGTACTGGCCCGGCAAGGTGCTCGGCGTAGACGTCGAGGTCACCGACGTCGAGCAGCAGTTCGGATTCGGACCGGACAGCATCCGGGCCCACGATACGCTCAACGCCGTGTACGTTCACGGCGTGAACGGGCTGGACCTGGCGACCTGCAGAGACGTCGGTGCCGGGTGGCTCACGGGCGTAGTCACGGACGAGCAGAAGAACGAGTACGTCTTCAGCGCGAAGGACTCGATCTTCAAGACGATGCGGCAGGCGAAAGCAGTGTACGAATCGGCGACGTTCGCCGATGGGTTCGGGGGAGAGCGGTACGCCTCGACCCGCGACGAGCTGGAAGCATCGTTCCGAACGGCCATCGACGCGGGCATCCTGTCGCTGTCGCCACCGGCTCCGGCGACGTTCGCGGTCAACACGGCGACCGACCGCGCGGAGCTTTCGTGGACGCTCAACACGACCACCGGCTCAGATATCGCCGGTTGGCGCCTCTATCGGTCGCTGGACACCCACAAGGCCGATGCGCTGTTTACCCTCATCGCGGAGCTTCCTCCGGAAACGACCGAATATGCCGACTTATCGATGTATCCGGGTCTCGACTACTACTACTACCTGACGACGTTCGACGCCGAGGGGCATGAGTCGACGATGCATACGCGCACGCGCGAGCCTGCCACCGTAACGACCAGCTCCACGTCGCAGTCTGTAATCACGACGACGACGTGGACGAAGGCCGCCAGCCCTCACAGGTTGGACCTGCCTGCCCTTGTGCCCGAGGGCAACACGCTGACCATCGAGGCGGGAGCCACAGTCGTCATGGGCCCGCATGTCTCTCTGGACGTCCAGGGCCACATCGATGCCGTCGGCACGCAGAGCGACTCGATACGGATCGACGGCAGGCTGGTGGTGGCGAGCGGGACGCTCAAGTACGTCAGGATCAGCGGCGGTGACGCAGGGGTAAGCCGCGGTGCCGGCGGCGGGATAGACGTCGCAGGATCGGCGACGCTGGAGCACTGTGTCATCACGGGCAACCGCGCGAGCATCGGCGGCGGGGCGCGCATCAGCCCGAACACGTGGCTCGTGGATTGCACGATGAGCAGCAACCAGGGCGGCGGCGTGTACGGAGATGGCACGCTGAGGAACTGCCTCGTCTCGGGCAACGGGGGGGACGTCGGTGCCGGTGTGTACGGTGCGGCGAGGCTTGTCAACTGCGACATCGTGGGCAACACTGCGAGCGACGACGCGGGGGGCGTGCGGCTCCTTTCCGGCGGCGTCGTCGACAACTGCCGTATCATGGACAACCGCGCGTCGGGACGGGGAGCCGGGCTGTTCATCATCGATGACGTCGCCGTCACCAACAGTGTGGTCTCGGGAAACACCACGCCCGCCGACGGTGGCGGGATCTACGTGTATGGAGATCCCCGCCACAAAGCTACGATCACGGGTTGCACAATATCGGACAACGAAGCGAAGGACGGTGGCGGAATCAGGATCGCCGGCGCGGTCGCGACCATAGCGGGCTGCAAGATCGCCGGGAACAGGGCCGAGCGGGCCGCTGGAGTCTCCATCGACGGCGGTGGGGCCGTGAATATCGACAATTGCCTGATCGCGGGAAACGCTGCCACCGACGGAACCGCAGGTGGCTTGTCCATCTACGGCGGCTGGGCCGTCAACACGACGCACGGGACAGTGACCGTCACGAGCTGCACTATCACCGGCAACGAATCGCCGGACACCCCGGGCGTGAGGGTCAGCCGCAACGTGACCGTTAACCTGATAAACTCCATTGTCTGGGGGAACGGCAGCCCTGAGCTGAACGTCGTGCAGTGGGATCCCTATCCGACGATAGTGATCGCTCGGTACTCGAACATCGGCCGCACGATGTCGCCTCCGAGCGAAGGCAACTTCTACGCCGATCCGTTGTTCACGGACGCGGCTAACGGCGACTATTCACTACTGCCCGGTTCGCCATGCATCGACGCCGGCGATCCGGACTCGCCGAAGGACCGGGACGGCACGCGCGCCGACATGGGCGTGGGCTTCGTCGCACTGGGGCGGCCGTCAGACGTTGCCGCGGCGGCGCGGCCGCTCGTGTTGCGGCTGGACCAGAACGCGCCCAACCCGTTCAATCCGACCACTACGATCCGGTTCACGGTGCCGCAGAGCGGCAACGTGAATATGGCGATCTACGACGCCAGCGGCCGGCACGTGCGGACGCTCATCGATGGGCACGTCGATGCCGGCTACCACGAAGCCGTCTGGGACGGTGCCGACGCGCTGGGGCGTCACGCAT
>CAZSJP010000487.1:0-4233 GCA_964606675.1 uncultured bacterium | reverse complement strand
GCGAGAAATGCCTCCTGAACGATGTCCAAGGACTCCTGGTGGTCGCCCACCATCCCCAGGCAGTATCGGTAGGCGCCGTCCCGGTAGCCGGAGAAGAGTGCGACGAACGACTCCCGATCTCCCCGTTGGCACCGCCGAATGCTCTCCGTCTCGTCCATGCTCTCCTCTGGCGTTTCGCCCGCGTCACGCATGCCGGCCACCCTGTCGTTCTAGTCTACATTGTGAAGATGGGGCCAGTCTATTCGGTCTCCCATGCCGATCGCCGCATCGTCACGGTCGCGACGGCGAGCATCCACTCCTGTGCCCATCATATGGTACTAGCGGCCCGCGTGCGTCTCCACGGGCATCGTCGCTTGCCACCGCGACACGTCCTCGATGGCACTTGACACGGCACGATTCGGCCTTATATTTCGATACATGTCGAACGTTCCAACACATGACGTGCCGCGCATGGCCGAGATGTTCAAGGCGCTCTCGAACCCGAACCGCCTCAAGCTATTCCTGAAGTTGGCCGAGTGCTGCACCATCGAGGGCAGCTGCGTTGCCGGCGACGGCAACGGCGCGTGCGTGGGCGACCTCAGCCGGGAAGTCGATGTCGTGCCGTCGACTGTCTCTCACCACATCAAAGAGCTTCAGCGGGCCGGGCTGATCGTCTGCGAGCGCCGCGGCCAGAACATCCTGTGCTCAATCGACCATTCAGTACTTGAAGCGCTGGCCGGATTTTTCGACCGACCGGCGGAACCACAGCGCTCGGAATGCTGCTGAGCGCTCTTCCATTTGCTCACATTATTCGATAGTTGTCGAATATTTGCAGAACGGAGAGAACGAGATGAGTGAATCGACAAAGACACAGACCGAAGACGCTACCGGACTTTGCTGCGACACCGGCTGTTGCGGCGGCAGCGACGACGTAGTGCAGATCGCTACCCCGAAAAGCTCGAAGGCGAGGGCCGGCGCCGACGATGCGGCAACAAGCCCCATGAGCGACGACGACGTGCGCTCGACCGTGCGCGAAGCGTACGCCAAAGTGGCCGAACAGAGCAGCGCAGCCGCGCTCGTGGGCGACGCCGCCATGGGCGCTGCCGCATCGTGTTGCGGCGACTCCGGCGAGATGGCGGCCGCGATGTCGGAAAAGCTTGGCTACACGAGCGACGACGTCACGTCGGTGCCGGAGGGCGCGAACATGGGCCTCGGGTGCGGCAATCCGATGGCGATAGCGTCGCTCAAGGAAGGCGAGACGGTGGTAGACCTGGGCAGCGGAGGCGGGTTCGACTGCTTCCTATCGGCGAAACAGGTCGGCGAGGCCGGGCGCGTCATCGGTGTAGACATGACGCCCGAGATGGTATCGAAGGCGCGCAAGAACGCCGAGAAGGGCGGATACGAGAACGTGGACTTCCGCCTGGGTGAAATCGAGCATCTGCCCGTGGCCGACAACACCGCGGACGTGATCATCTCCAACTGCGTCATCAACCTCGCTCCGGACAAGGCCGTCGTGTACGAGGACGCATTCCGTGCGCTCAAGCCGGGCGGCAGGCTGGCGATCTCGGACGTGGTGATGACCGCCGAACTGCCGGAGGAGATGCTGAACGATCCGGTTCTTCTGGCAAGCTGCGTCGCCGGAGCGCTGCAAGTCGACCAGATCGAGTCGATCCTGCAGGAGGCCGGTTACGAGCAGGTCGTCGTCAAGCCGAAGGACGAGAGCCGCGAGTTCATCCGCGAATGGACGCCGGATGGCAACATCGCCGACTACGTCATGTCGGCCAACATCGAAGCGGTGAAACCGTCGGCGTAGCGCCCGGCGAGCATCGCCCGCAACGGAATCCGGGAAGGGGGCGAGCGTAACGCTCGCCCCTTTCTCTCTGCTACCAAACGTCGTCGATCGTAGCGCGTTCGGCTTCGACTTCCGCGAACCAGGTTTCGAGATCGGCCAGCATGCGCGATGCGCGCGCGGGTTCCTCAGCGGCCAGGTCGCGCGTTTCGAGCGGGTCGTCATCTATGTTGAACAGGAGCGCCGGGCCAGGGTCGGGCACGGAACGCTCCGGCTCGGGCACCGGGCTTAGCTCGGTGTGGGTCTCCGGCTCGTACTTGAGGCCCCTGTCCTGCTCGCCGTCCTCGGCTTGTACTGCGAACGCTTCGTCGATTTTCGGGCGCAAGAGCTTCCATGCACCGTCTCGATTGGCGGCGTTAGCAGTCACCAGCGGCGTGTACCGATTCCACTGCCAGAAGCGTTGAGTTGCCAGGTCGGCCGTCTCGCCGCGCAAGAGAGGCATCACGTCGCGCCCGTCGATGGTCCGGTCCGTTGGGACGTCAACGCCCGCCGTGCCGATGAGCGTGGGGAACCAGTCGGTGAAATGGAGCATGTCGTCGATCGACCCACCGCCCGAAAGCCCACCGTCGGGCCATCGAAGTACCATCGGGACGCGAATGCCGCCCTCGTAGACGAACGTCTTGGCGCCGTTGAAGCCGCAGTTGAAGCGGGTGGTGTCCCAGTCCCAGTCGCCGCTCAGTTGTGGCCCGTTGTCGCTGGTGAACATGACGATGGTGTTGTCTTCGATGCCGTGCTTCGACAGCGCCGCGAGGATGTCGGCAACCCCCGAATCCATGCGCCGGTTCATCGCGTAGATGTACGCCGGGCCCTTCCCGAAGCGTTCGTCCTCCAGGTATGGCGCAACGACGTCGTCCGGTGCTTGCAGCGGGAAGTGCGGCGCGTTGTACGTCACGTTGAGGAAGAACGGCTCGTCGGCGTGCCGGCCGATGAACGCCGTCGCCTCTTCTGTGAAGACGTCGGTGAGATAGCGGCCGTCAGCTTTCTCGAAGGAGCCGTTTCTGTCGAGCCGCCACTGGTAGTAGTCCTGCCACCCGCCGCGGAATCCGGCGAACTCGTCGAAGCCGCGTGCATTGGGGTGGTAGCGCGTATCGAGAGCACCCAAGTGCCACTTGCCGACCAGGCCCGTGGCGTAGCCGGCTGAGTTGAACATGTCGGCCATCGTGAGTTCACGAAGCGCGAGCCTATCGACGCCGCGACCTTCGTACGTGTCGATCGCGCCGGTGCGATGCGGGTACCGTCCGGTCATCAGCCCAGCACGGGCGGGCGCGCACACGGGCGACGCCGAGTAGTGCTGGCGCAAGGTTATGCCTTCGCGCATGAGCCCGTCGAGCGCCGGCGTATCGGACAGCCCGTCATTGAATGCGCCGAAATCGCCGTAGCCCATGTCGTCGGCGACTATGAGTATGATGTTTGGCCTTGCGGGCTTCGAGTCGCTCATGTATCGGTCCTCCGGGTGCTGCTGCGAGCGTTGTGTCCGAGGCGTCGTGTCCAGAGATTACCAACGGACGGCTGGCACCCCAAGTATGGCCCGGTGGCGACGAGCATCGGCGTTTGGTACATGCGAATCCCGTGGTACTATAGGACACAGGTGCAGCCGGTCACAGAGAGGCATTTCGTGCGGCGAGCTTGTGAGCGCGGACAGGGAGGCCGACCATGAGCGACATCTTCGTTAGCCACGCAGAAGAAGATGCCTCGACGGCGTTGGAGATCACGAAGGCGCTCGAGCATGCCGGCTACTCGACCTGGAACTACAGGCAACACAGCATTCCCGGCGTCGAATATCTGCATCAGGTGAGCGACGCGATCGACGATTGTCAGGCGATTGTGTTGGTCATCTCAGCCGCGTCGTTGGGGTCGCAGCAGGTACACAACGAGGTCGTGCACGCATACGAGGAGAGGAAGCGCTTCATCCCCGTCCTAGTGGACGTGACCCACGCGCAGTTTCAGAAGCGCCAACCGGTGTGGCGGCAGGCCCTGGGGGCCGCGACATCAATCACGATCCCGCCGGAGGGCGTGCGTACTATCATGCCGCGCATCGTCGAAGGGCTGGAGGCGTCGAAGGTCGAGCCGGGCGGCCCCGAGCCTGACCAGGAAGAGCCGGCAGAGCCGCCGGCGCAGGCGACAGTGCACAGGCCGAGGGTGTTGGTTCGTGCCGGGGCAACTCTGGCCGCCATAGCCGTTGTCGTTGTCGTGGCGCTGGTGGTGGTCCGCACGTTGAGGGAGCGCGAGATGGCCGCCACCGCCGAACGTATCACAGCCGCCATGAACGAGGGAGCATGGAACCGTGCGGTGAGCATCCTCGTTCGTGTACCAAGGGAAGGCTCCGAAGTACGACTCGCCGCGGGGCGCTCTGAACTCGTAGGTGGTCGCAGTGGGGTGGAGGCGTCCTTTGATGGTCGCGTACG
>CAZSJP010000486.1:1073-4250 GCA_964606675.1 uncultured bacterium | reverse complement strand
ATCATCGGATGAACTGGCCCGGTGGCTCCTGCTTCGCGCCCGAAACGCTGCTTGACGATCGAGGCCGCCGCATCTTCTGGGCGTGGGTGCTCGACCAACGGCCCGGCGAAGGTGCCGTCACCAACGAACTCGGCGTGATGACGATGCCGCGCGTGCTGTCTCTCGGAGACGCGGGCGATATGCTGATCGACCCGCCGGACGAGCCTATGGCGCTCCGGCGCAACCATCGCCACATAAGCGACATCGCCGTGGCCAACGGCCGGTACACGTGGCTCGACGAGATCGGTGGCGACTCGATAGAGATCGGCATCGACGCGACGCTGTCCGAGTCGGCCATATTCGAGGTCTGCGTTCGAGTCTCCCCCGAGCGTGACGAGCAAACCGTGATCTCCGTCGATGCGGGCAGTTCGACGCTGTCGATCGACAGCAGCAGCAGCTCCTCGTGTGACATGTTTCGACGGAGTCCGATCGTCGCGTCCGATCAGGAGGACGTGGCGATCCAGACGGCGCCGTTCACGCTATCTCCCGGCGAGCCGTTGTGCCTGCGGATCTTCCTGGATCGCTCAATACTCGAAGTATACGCGAACGGCCGTCAATGCGTGACCCAGCGAATCTACCCCGAGCGAGCCGACAGCCTCGGCATCGCTCTGGCTTGCCGCGGCGGTACGGCGATAGTCAGCACGCTTGACGCCTGGGACATGATGCCCACCAACGACCGGGCTTCGTCGCGGGTCGGGCGGTAGCAGGCGAGCGGTTACGGACGGCCCGGTGATACACGACACCGAAGGGGAATCGAATGGGAGCGAGATACGATGCGAACTGGGAGTCGCTCGGCGCGTACCGCGTGCCCGACTGGTTCAAGGACGACAAGCTCGGCGTCTTCATCCACTGGGGCATATACTCCGTGCCGGCGTTCGGTAGCGAGTGGTACCCCCGCGCGATGTACCTGGAGGACGCGGTCGAGCTTGAACATCACCGGAAAACGTGGGGCGATCAGAAGGATTTCGGCTACAAGGACTTCATCCCGATGTTCAAGGCCGAGAAGTGGGACCCCGACGCATGGGCCGACCTGTTCGCCAAGAGCGGCGCACGGTACGTCGTGCCGGTCGCCGAGCACCACGACGGCTTCCCCATGTACTCAAGCTCGTTCACCGACTGGAACGCGGCGAAGATGGGGCCGTGCCGCGACGTGATCGACGACCTGGCGACGTCAGTGCGCAACTCCGGCATGAAGTTCGGCGTCTCGTCGCACAGGGCGTTCAATTGGCACTTCTACACGTTCGCCGACGCGTTCGACAACAGCGATACGGCGTACTCGAAGCTCTACGGCGTCCCTCACGCGGCCGAGGCGCCGGTGCCATACGAGTTCGTGCTCGACTGGTACGCCCGCACGACCGAACTGGTCGACAAGTTCAGGCCGGACCTGCTCTTCTTCGACTTCGGCTGGCATCGCTCCGAGTTCAAGCCGTGGCATCCTCGGGTGACGGCGTATCTCTACAACCACGGCATCGAGCACGGTTACGAGCCGGTGCTACAGTACAAGGCCGAGATCCCCGACGGCATCGCGGTGCTCGACGTCGAACGCGGCAAACTGGACGACATCCGCGAGCACTACTGGCAGACCGATACGTCGGTGAGCTACAAGTCGTGGGGATACATCGAGAACGACGAGTTTCGCAGCGCGTCGTCCGTGGTGCACGACCTGGTCGACATCGTCAGCAAGAACGGCAACCTGCTGCTGAACGTCGGCCCGCGCCCCGACGGGACGATACCTGCCGAGGCGACCGATCTGTTGCTCGCCCTTGGGGAATGGCTCGGCGTGAACGGCGAGGCGATCTACGGTACGCGCCCGTGGCAAGTCTCGGGCGAGGGAGACACCGGCGCGCCCAAGGCGTTCGACGAGAAGGCGCAACAGCCCTACACCGCGCGGGACGTCCGCTTCACGACGAAAGGCGACACGCTCTACGCGGTCTGCCTCGGACTACCGGACGGAGAGATCGCCATCGAATCGCTTGGCAGGGATTCGGGCGTCGTCGAGAACGTCGCGCTACTCGGCTCCGACGAGACGCTGACCTGGACCCAGGATGCCGCTGCACTCCGCATCGCCCCGCCGAGGCGCGCGCCGTGCGAGCACGCGCTTGCGTTCAAGGTTGAGGTGCGTGGGTAGATCCCTGCGCCGGCGTGGAGCCGGGGTGTGCTTGCCTCCCACTACCACCACACGAGCAGGTATATCGCCCACACTATGATGTAGGCAGGTGCGATCCAGGCCCACGGTGTGCCCTCTTTCGCCCCTGTCTTCTGCTCTTCGCGCAGGGCGCCGACGCCGGCGGAATCCGGCGGTGCGCCGCTGAAGCCCCGGGTGGCCGCGGCCAGGTCGGCGCTCACTTCATCTACGAGACGAACTGCCGCCTCCTCGAGGTCGCAACGGCACTCACGCGTGCTTGCGCCAATCGTCACGCCACTCTCGACGTCGACGATGCGCGCCTGTACCAGGTACAGTCTGCCAATCCTGCCTATTGAGCCGAACACCATCGATTCGGCACCCAGTAGACGTCCGATTTCCACCGCGCAAGACGCCTCACATGGGCCGGTTTGGTGCCACCCCGCCTCTCCGAGAGTCCTATCCATCTGCCGGCGCTCGACTACGGCGAAATGGCCCGTCTCACCGAGCCGGTGTCGGAGTCGATCGTTGATGAGGCGCAGCTCCGACGAGCCAACGTTGTCGCTCACAAGGTCGACAACGCCGATTCGCGGCGGCTCGGCAGCCGACACACTGCCGGCGATGAGAAACAAGATCAGGGAAGATGCAACGTAATACGCTCTCATACGGGCCTCCTCGGAAACGCGTCGCTCCCCTAGAATAACCCGCGCACATTGGCACCGTCAATGCACAACTGCCAAATGTCGATTCCTGGTGACCCGACCGCCTCGGCACACTGCGGCCAGAACGACCGGCCGGGAGTTCGCGCTCGAAGCCCTCGGCAGGGATTCGGGCGTCGTCGAGAACGTGTCGCTGATCGGCTCGGACGAAACGCTGACCTGGACGCAGGACACCGCCGCATTGCGCATCGCCCCGCCGAAGAAGACGCCGTGCGAGCACGCGGTGGTGTTTGTGGTTGGGGTGAGGGGTTAGGGGCCCGCCGCCGGCGGGGCGGGGGGGGGGGGGGGGGGGGGGGG
>CAZSJP010000486.1:0-1063 GCA_964606675.1 uncultured bacterium | reverse complement strand
GACCCCCGCCTCCGAAGCTACGGATATGCCCCCATGTTCACACCCCCCTTGCCCTTGCCTATGCATGGCGAACTGGCTTCCAGGTGGTAGTCGTTGCCTGCTGCATTCACGAATTTCGGGTCTGCGTCTATGTTCCCGCCCCCGTTGGTCATGCCCTGCAGGCCGCCCCGAATGTCGGAGTATGCCACGGTCCCCGAGCCACTCCCCGTGATAGTCTGCACGGGATTGCTGGACCAGATGCAACTCGTAATCGTCACAACGCCGTCGTTGCGCATACCGTTGTGGATGGAAGAAGAGTTGCCAGCGATGGTGCAGTTCGTCAAAGTCGCCTGCGCGCCTCCTTCGTTGTATATCCCGCCGCCGTCATCACCTGAGACGACGTTGTCGGCGATGATGCAGCGAGCCAGGCTCGCGGTTCCATCGTTGTAGACCCCGCCACCGTGGTTCGCGCTGTTGCCGCTGATGGTGCTGTTGTCGACCTCAAGGACACGGGATGGGCTTGTGTTGTACACACCGCCGCCGTGGCTGCCTAGCGATGTGTTGCCGGTGATGACACACCTCGACAGGCTTGTCTGGGCGTTATCGTTACCCACGCCACCCCCGGCACCGTTCGACGTGTTGTTCGTAATCTCGCAGTCGGTCAACGTCGCCTGCGAGTTATAGGCGATGTAGATGCCGCCACCCCCACCTGTCCCTATGTTGCCGGTTACGGCGCAGTCCTTGAGCGTGACTGTGGCGTCGTCATCGGCAAACACGCCGCCACCGGCGCCTCCCGCGTTGTTGCTGGCGATGACACAGCCCTCAAGAGTTGCCGTGGCGCCGTCTTCGCAGACCAACCCGCCGCCATCAACCGACGCGGTGTTGTTGATCACCTCGCAATCCACCAATGTCACCGTGCTGCTCTTCTCGCATAGCACGCCCCCGCCACTACTGCCGGTGCCGCCACTGACGGTGTTGCCGCTGATGACGCTGTTGCTCATCGCAAATAGCGTCCCTGCCCCAGAGATATGGATCCCACTGTCATCGCTCGAATTAACATCGCTGATCCGCGCGTAGGCGGCGG
>CAZSJP010000485.1:0-4272 GCA_964606675.1 uncultured bacterium | reverse complement strand
CCGACGTGGTCCACGAAGCAATGCGTTCGCGGCTCCCTTGGCTTGTATTCGACGAGGACGCGGACCTTGTCGTTGTGGTCGGCGCATGCCGCCAGCCCGTCGGCGAGCCATTTCCACGCTTCGAGGTAATCGGCCTGGAAGCAGTAGTCGAAACCGTCCTGTCCGGGCCAGACGTCCACGAACGGGCACCCTAGCTCGGCGGCCCAGTCGGTGACCTTCCTGATCTCGTCGATGGCCGCGCTTCTGGTCGCGGCGTCCGGCGCTGCCAGGCTGCCTCTGCCCCACTTGGCCTGCGTCCACAGATCGGGCACGAGCATAGGGATCGACAGGCCGCGGTCGGCGAACATCTTCCCCACGTCGCGGATGTTCTCGTCGTTGACGTGCCAGTTACCGACTAGTTCTAGCCCGTCCAGGCCGTCGACTTCGAGGGACAGGTCGAGCATCTCCTCCATGGTCGTCCCGCCGCCACCGTAGCCGCTGAGGCAGTATCTGTCCGCGCAGCTCCCGAACGTCGGCAAGCACGCACCGAATGAATGACCCGCTATCATAGTCGCTACTCCTCGTGCCCCGCCGGCGCAGCCGAAGCCTATCCGCCGCCACGCCGAACGGGGCGACGGTCAGTATGAGACGACCTTTCTGGCCGCCGCTACGATGTCGTCGACGTCCGGCACGTAGAAGTTCTCCATAGGAGGCGCGAACGGAGCCGGCGTGTTGGGCGTCGCCACCCGGACGATCGGCGCCAGCATGTGATCGAGCAATGTCTCGGACACGGTGGCGGAGATCTCCGCGCCGACACCGCTGCGCTTCGGGCTTTCCTCGACGGTGACGAGCCGGCCCGTCTTCGTCACGGACGACGTGAGTGTGTCCCAGTCGAACGGCACCAACGACCGCGGGTCAACAACCTCGGCGTCGATACCCTCGTCCGCGAGCGCCTCGGCAGCCTGCATGCTCCGATGCATCATCAGGAGCGATGCGACGATCGTGAGGTCGCTCCCCTCACGCCTGACTACGGCTTCCCCGATGGGCACGGTGTAGTCCTCGTCGGGAATCTCGCTCGATGCATCGATGGACCCCGACTCCTGCCTCGGCCCCTTCGATCCGTACAGCAGCTTGTGTTCGAAGATGACGACCGGGTCGTCCGTGCGCACAGCCGAGCGGAGCAATCCGACGGCATCGTACGCGGTAGCGGGCGCGACAATCTTGATACCGGGCAAGGGGAGAAAGTAAGGCTCCATGCACTGCGCGTGCTGGGACCCTCTGCCGGTGACGCCCACCGGCGCGCGCATCACCAGCGGCACCGTTAGCTTCCCGCCGGACATGTATCGCATCTTCGCGATCTGGTTCGCCATCTGATCCATCGCGCAGAAGAGGAAGTCGGAATACTGCACGTCGGCGATCGGACGCAGACCCATCATGGCGGCGCCGAGGGCAACTCCGGCGAACCCGGCTTCGGAGATGGGCGTGTTGACCATCCTGGCCGGGAAGTGCTCTTCCAGGCCAAGTGTCACCGTGAACGCGCCGCCCCATCCGCCTGGTACGGCTATGTCCTCTCCGATGCAAAAGACGCGCTCGTCGCGCTCCATCTCACGCCGGATGCATTCCCTCAGCGCTTCGGCTATACCTAGTTGCGGCAATGTACTGCCCTTCCGTCGTCGCCGATGGCGACGTTCGGAGTTCTCTGCCCTCGCGGAGAGCGACGGCAGAGAACTCCAGGTCTTCGAACATCCAGTGCGTTGTTCGCTTGTGACGGGCTGAACCCGGCTGCATCGGAACACGCCGCAGTTGCGGGGCGTCGCGTTCCGCGACGACGCGCAACTGCCAAGGAATAGAAGCTTGGCTTCTATTCCACGAACATATCGAGCAGCGCATCTTCAGGCGCCGGATCCGGTGCCGACATGGCGGCCTCGACGGCCACTTCGATTTCAGCGTCGACGTTGTCATCGACGGCATTCAGCTCGTCGTCGACCGATATCCCCGCGTCGACAAGGTAGCTCCGGAAACGACCGATCGGCTCGTTTTCGATGGCGCGGGCCTTCTCTGCTTCCGGCTGGTATAGCGCCGGATCGCGGCGCGAGTGACCTGTGATTCGGTACGTCCTAAGTTCGAGCAGCGTCGGCCCGCCGCCGGTCCTGGCGTGCTCGATCGCGTCGGATGCGGTTTCGTATACGCCCAGAACGTCGTTGCCGTCTATCGTGACGCCCGCCATGCCGTACGCCGCCGCGCGCTCCGAGATGGTATCTGTCTTGAATGCCAGGCCCACTGGCGTGGAGGCGGCATAGAGGTTGTTTTCGACGACGTAGACAACCGGCAAGTCCCATATGGCACCCATGTTGACGGCCTCATGGAACGCACCTTCGTTCGTCGCGCCGTCGCCCATGAAACACACGGCGACGCGGCTTTCGTTCCGCATCCTGAATGCCAGCGCGACCCCCGTGGCGACTGGCACTCCGCCGCCTACGATGGCCACCGCCGGGACGATCCCCTTCGCCAGGTCGCCCATGTGCATCGAGCCGCCTTTGCCCTTGCAGCAGCCGGTGGCCTTGCCGAATAGCTCGGCCATCATCTCGTCGATGCCCAGGCCCTTGGCGATGCAGTGGCCGTGGGCACGATGGGTCGATGTGATAACGTCGTCGGCTTCAAGCGCCGAGCAGACACCCACGGCGCACGCTTCCTGCCCCTGATACTGGTGTATCGTGCCGGGCATTATGCCTTCGAGGAACAGGTACTTCACGCGCTCCTCGAACCGCCGGATCAGCACCATGCGGCGATATAGGTCTAGTAGGAAAGCACCTGTGTATTCCGCGCGTCTCATAGACTCTCCATCATGTCTTTCAGCGCCGCGAGGAATCGACCGGCTTCGGCGCCGTTTATCAGCCGGTGGTCCACCGACAACGTAATCGTGCAGACCGGACTCGTGAGCAGTTCGCCGTCGCGCACCGACGGACGGTCGAATGCCGCGCCGATGGCTATGGCGGCGCTAGCCCCAGGTGGGATGAACGCGTTGAACGCCTCGACGGGATACATTCCCAGGTTGCTGATGGTCATCGAACCACCGGACAGGTCATCGGGTTCGAGATTTCCGCTCCGCGCCCTATCGGCCATCAGCCGGATACGTTCATCGATGTCGTCCAGGGACATCTCATCGGCGCCCTTCACGACGGGCGCGTACAGGTCGTCGCCAACCGCCACCGCGATGGCCAGGTCGACGGACTCGTAACGGCGCACATGGTCGCCCTCGACGTGCGAGCGGAAATGCGGGAACTCCGACATCACCCGCGAGACGGCATGCGCGAAGATAGCGTCGTACGACGGCTTGCGACCGGATGACGCCAGCGCATCGTCACGGCATTTCACTGCGGCGGTCATGTCGATCGCACATACGAGGTCGATTGCCGGGACCTCGCGGACGCTCTGCATAACTGTTCTCGCGACGGCGAGTTGCATGCGCGACAGAGGCTCCCCGTCGTCGCCTGCGACGTCCGCAGCGGTGTCATCTCGGCCCGCGTGCGCACGCTCGATATCCGCGCGCACTACTCGCCCGCCGGGGCCTGTGCCGATTACGTCCGCAAGGTCGATCCCAAGGCGCCGAGCGGCGTTTCGCAACAATGGCGGCACGGAAGCGGCTTCCCGGGGCGACGTCTCCGACGGCGCCTCTTCCGGCTCGACGACCGACAGCGGCTTTTCATCGGCGGCCTCGGGCGGCGATTCTCCGGCGGCACCCACGTACGCCACCAGATCGCCAGCGGCGACCTCGGTGTCGGGGGGTACGACGTGTCTCAGCAGCACGCCCGCCGCGACCGATTCCAGTTCGGTGGCGGCTTTGTCGGTCTCGACCTCGCACAGGGCCTCGCCCCGCTCGACAGAATCGCCTTCACTCTTGAGCCATGAGACCAGCCGCACGGTCTCGACGGTCGTGCCAAGGTCCGGCATATATATCGGAGTCGCCATCGGTGCTCCTGTAGGGTCTCTCTGTCACTCGCAGCCCGCACTTGTGGGAGTTTCCGGCGTCGGGCAAAGCGGGGTAGTACACATGATCGTCATTGGAGCCGATTTCGCCAAGGAGCCACCCGACGAATCGGAACGATTTCCGCAGTTTTCCGGAAGCGGACACACCCAGGGATGAATCGCAGCCGTCACCGCAGTTCCGAAGGAACTGCCGAGGTCCGCCGTGGCCGCCCAGGGCGGCGACGCGGACTACGACCGCAGAAGCTTCTCCAGCCGGGGTATGGCATGGTTGTAGAAGCGGTGGTAGCCGTCGCATAGATAGTCCAA
>CAZSJP010000484.1:0-4280 GCA_964606675.1 uncultured bacterium | reverse complement strand
CGACTTCGAGCGACTTGCCACAGAGAATGCGGCTCACCAAGTCGAGAACCAGGTGAACTACAAGCTTATCCCCATGCCAGTGCTGGCAGAGATGTTCGTGCTCTTCCACGAGAGACGGCTGGCTGCTTCTGTTGTTGAGGAGATCCTTACATCCTGGACAGGCTACCTGACGCGGGAGCGAGTTCTCGCCGAAGCTTCCGGGGGGTGAAGACCCCGCACGGGGATCTCGCCCGTTGAGATGAGGCCGTTCGGGTGGGCTGGGAGAGAATCGAGGGGGATTGTCCGGCAACCCGCAGGTGGGATCGGGATGGCCTCTACATCTGGGCGCCAACGACGTATCGTGCGGAGATCGTGCCGTCTGACCCCGCGCCCGCACGGACCGTGAGCGGAATCTCGACACGCGCGTCGGCGAAATAGCACAAGCTGTTGGCGGTCTCGGCACAGTAGTACAACGTGAGATCGACAGCGATGCTGCCCGTCCCCTCGAGTAGATCGACAGAGATGCGTAGTGGCACGTCGGTCACCGGGCCTTTCGCATCGGGCTGGCGCAGCATGCCGTCTGCCAGGTTGCGGACGACGTAGCCCGATGGCGCATCGGGGTTTAGGTGCTGGCCTTCCGGCAAGCCGATGTCGAGAACGATCTCGGCGCGGCCCGGCGCGACAACCTGCGCCGCCACCCGGACGACGTTGCCGGCGGTGAGTTCGTCGGCAATCCGGCCTCCGCCCCGCAGAGCATCGGGATTGGAGAATGTCAGGGTCGTCACAGACCCGCCAGACAGCGGCGCGACGCGTATGCGATGGTTGTTCGTGTCGGCGATGTACAGTTTGTCGCCAACGACCATCACGTCGTTCGGCTCGTCGAACCGGGGCGAGTCGCCGTCTTGGGTGCCCGGTTCGCCGTCGCCGAGATGCGTGCTAACGCGGCCTGAGGCTACGTCGATTGCCCGTATCGCGTTGTTGTACGTGTCGGCGACGTAGACCGTCCCATCGTGCCACGCTACACCGAGCGGGTGTTGAAAGCGCGCGCTGGTTCCCTCTGCATCTTCGAGGCCGAACTCGAAGAGCTCGCCGCCGGCCAAAGTCGTAACGCGACCGTATTGGTCGATGTCCACCGTGCGAATGGCGCTCACTTCGCTGTCCGCGACATATAGGCGCTCGCCGTCGCTCGTCAGCCCGCTAGGTGTGATGTGTCATGACGTTGTCCTCACCACGTGCACCGGCGAACGTACGGCATGCAGTCGTAGAACGCACCCCACACAACAGCCTGGGGACGCACACTGCCGGAACTCTTGGCGCTGTCGTCTCAACCGCGTGTCCATCATCAACTTCCTCAGCTTGGGTGGTGACAACGTCATGACATTCCACAGCTAGGTTGCGCAAGCGCTGCCGAGCGTAGCGCGCCGTCCGTTCGGTTCTCCCGCGCGCTGCCGGCGTGAGGAGCCGCGCGGCGCGACGAAAGGTCGATGGCCCATATCTGGTGCGCGCCGGCCATCGCAACGAAGAGCTTGCGGCCCTCCACGTGAAGGTCCCACGGCGAGTTCAGATCGACTTCGCGGCCGATGCCCGGTGTGTTGTGCCGCGTAGCCTGACGCCCCGTGCCGGCAAGCGTCGTCACCACCCACGTTTCGAGGTCGATCTCGCGGATCGCGTGGTTCTCGGTGTCGGCCACGTAGAGCACGCCATCGCCCAATGCCATGCCCTGCGGCTGGTTGAACGTAGCGCTCTGGGCGGGGCCGTCCTCGAAGCCGGACTCGCCGCTGCCGACGACTCTCACGACCTCGGACGCTTCCGCCAGAGTCGCCACGACGATGCGGTTGTGGTTCGAGTCGCTTATGTAGAGCCTGCCGGCGGTTTCATCGGCAACCAGCTTGCCGGGGAAGCTCAGTAGCGATGAGGGCGCTCGGTCGGTTTCCAAATCCAACTCGAGCGTAGTCCTGTCGATCGAGCCGACTGCGTCGAACGCGGCGACCATCTCCCGCACAACGGGCGCGAACGCGTCGTATACGCCCTCGCCTGAGCGCACGGTTGCCACCTTGCCTTCCGGGTCGACCAGGGCTACGGTCGGCCATGCCCTGACCGCGTATTGTCTCCAGAGGCGAAACTCGTGGTCGTTGACAACCGGGTGCTCGATGCCATACCGCAGTACTGCCTGTCGGATGTTGTCGGTGCCCTGCTCGGCAGTGAATTTCGCCGAGTGCACGCCGACCACTACCAGCTCGTCTGCGAACTCCGCTTCGAGTCGTTTCAGGTCGGGGATTACATGAATGCAGTTGATGCAGCAGTACGTCCAGAAGTCGAGCATGACGACCTTGCCGCGAAGATCCTCCATCGTCGGCGGCCGCGATGTGTTGAGCCACTCCACGTCGGTCGGAAAAGCGGGCGCTTCCGTCGCGCCCCGGTGCTGCGTCATCGAGTCGATGCCCTCCGAAACGGCTGCAACTGCGACCAGCGCGACAGCGATCGCTGTCGACGTGCCGATCCTCTTCGTCAATCGTCGCGTCGTCATGTCAGTCTCTACGTTCGCTCGGCGGGCCTCGTTCCGCCCGGACCGCAACGCGAACAGTGGGAACGAGAACGGCGTTCGCGGCGTCCAATCGGAGGATACGGGCGGAATCGCGCAGGCGCGGCAAGCCTGCCGAGCACCCTTGAGACCAGCACCGCATAGGCAGAGGAGAACCTGATGAGATTTGCACCAACCGCCGCGAAGCTGGGCACGCTGACGTTGGTGGTCGCGTCGCTGCTGATGTCATGCAGCGGCCACCGAGCGCGTCGCAGCCACGACCCGGCGGAAGTCCGAGAGTTCGTTACGAAGGCTGCGGACCGGCTCGCGGACCACGCCGACGCAACGGACGAGCAGGAGACTCGCATCGACGAGATCGCCGGGCGCCTGACCGAACACGTCGTGGGCGCGATGGCCAACCGGGATTCGCTCCGGCGGATATTCCTGGCCCAGTGGCGGTCCGACACGCCCGACACCGCGGCGTTGCGCGTAACTATCGACGAGCGCGCCGAAGCGTACCGGCTCGCGGCGCAGGCGTTGCTCGGCGAAATGGCGCAATTGCACGCCGTGCTGACGGCCGAGCAGCGCGCCAAGCTGGCTGACAAAATCGGGCGCCACGGACGTCGTCGTTGGTGGCACTAAGGCGCCACGAACACGCCTGAGCCCGTAGCGACGGCCCCCCGGCCTTGAGACATACTGCAGCCTGCAAGGGTCTCCCGGACGGTCTGCACCCTTGTGTACGAGGCCGAACCGGGTGAGATTCTGCCAATGCAGGTTGCGCGCGGCGTCCGGCGAGCGGCAGCGTGGCAAACCGTTGTCGATTGCCTATCTCGCCCGTTCGAGTCATATTGAAGTGTGCGATGTCATCTTGGCCGGCGGCCCTGGAAGCGGAACGCCTGCCTGACGTCGTGTAGCGGGACAAGGCATCGAACGCGCTTGAGGTCGGGGGTGCTGAGGGATTCGCCTTGATGGGCGGAGCCGTCGACCCTCTCGCTGAGAGCCGGAGAGTCAGGTTTTGAGATAGGCGTGGGGCGGCGCACCGGGCGGCCGTGAGAATCGTTTCGGGGCCGTTGAAGCCGGCCCGGAGGATCGCTCAGGCCAACGGGGCGCGACAGCGCCCGCACAGATTGGCGTACACGCGCGCTCCACAGTCGCGGGGGGGTAGCCGATATGTTCGTGTTCGCGGACCTGACTATCAAGCGGAAACTTACTCTGATAATCATGTTGACCAGCTGCATATCGCTGCTGCTGGCGTGCCTGGCGTTCATCACCTACGACCGATTCACCACCCGCCAGGGCATGGTCGAGGACCTCACGGCCCTTGCACAAGTGATCGAAGGCACCGGCACGGACGCACTCGTCTCCGGCGACCGCGACGCCGCGTCGGCCGCGCTGCGAGTGCTCGCCGCCGAGCCTCACCTGGTTGCGGGAGAGCTCTACGCGGGCGATGGGCGAACGTTCGCATCCTATCGAAGAAGCGACGTCGGATCGGATTTCGCACCCCCGGAGCCCACGTCCGATCATGTTGAGTTCAAAGACGATCACCTGGCGCTGTATCGCACGATGGTCGTCGGCGACGAGGAGGCAGGAGCGATATACTTGATGCTCGACCTGGGCGAACTGGACGGCAGGCTGAGCAACTATGTAGGAATCGTGGCGCTGTTCATGGGTGGCTGTCTTCTCGTCGCGTTGCTGATGGCCTCGTCGTTGCAGCGAACCGTGTCCAACCCCGTGCGGAACCTTGCAGAGATCGCCGAGCGTGTGTCGGACGACGGCGACT
>CAZSJP010000483.1:0-4297 GCA_964606675.1 uncultured bacterium | reverse complement strand
GATATATCTCCTCCAGGTCATGTCGGTCGCGTCGATATGGGTCTTCGTGCTGAGCATCGCCGGGTGGATCATCCACCTGATGCTTCTTTCGCGACGGCTGCACGACGTGCCATCGGCGTCGGTCGGCATCTCGATCGTGGCCATTCCGGTGTTCCTGACCGGCGCCGCCGTACTCACCTATGTCTTCGTCGGATTGCAGAAAGGTCGCACCGATTCGGCCGATGCCGGCGACGGGGAGACGCCCTGATGGACCCCATTGATCACAGCGAGCCACTTGCCGGCAACCGCATCGCCGTACGCCACCGCCGTTGGGCATCCGTAGGTGGCATCGTAGCCCTCGCTGTCGTATCGGTGCCGGGGGTGTCGCAAGCGGAAACGCCAACGCGCCCCGGCGTCGGGATCGTCTTGCCGGACAACCCGCTGGGTGGACGTCTGCTCTACGAGAGCAAGCAGTGCGTGCGTTGCCACGGCATAGCCGGCGATGGCCCCGGTATCGGGCCGATATTGGGCGAAGGGCAATTCAGCGGCACGTTCATGGAACTCGGGGCAGCACTCTGGAACCACGTCCCCGGGATGACCGTCACGTTCGAGGTTACGGGTCTGGATTGGCCCCGGCTCACCAGCAGAGAGACTGTCGATCTCGTCTCATTTCTGTATTTCATCGACTACCTCGGACGACCCGGCGTAGCCGACGATGGCCGCAAGGTCTTCGATAGCGGCTGTGGCCCGTGTCACGTCGTCGGCGGTGGCGAGGCCAACATCGGACCGGATCTCGCCGAGTTGAGCCGCTTCGCATCGCCGCTCTCGGTCGCCCGCGAAATCTGGAATCACGGCCCCTCGATGTTCGAGAGCATGCGGCAGAAGGAAGTGGAATCGCCGCACTTCGAGGACGGCGACCTGGCCGACCTCAGCGCGTACATACGGCAAGAGGCTGGGCCGGGACCCCGTCAGCCGTTGCTCTCCACACCGGGCAACCCAAACGCCGGCCGCGGTCTTTTCCGCACGAAGGGTTGCGCTGCTTGCCATGGCAGCGATGCACGGGGAGGGCGCGGCGGCCACGACCTCGCGAGTGTAGAGTTGCGTAGCTCTGCCGAAGCCATCGCCGCCGCCATGTGGAACCACGGTTCGCTCATGAACGATGCGATGGAAGAGCGTGGCAGCGGATGGCCGGAATTCGAAGGCAGTGAGTTCGCCGATCTTGTCGCGTTCCTGTACTTCATCCCGTTCCTCGACCCGCCGGGCGACCCCGCTCGTGGCGCCTTGGTGTTCACGGACCGATCGTGCTCCAGCTGTCACGCGCGGGGGGCCGAGGGGGCAGAACGGGATCTTCCCGGGCCGGTGCTGGAAGGATCGAGCATGGCTGCGTCGCAGTCCGCCCTCGTATCGGCGATGTGGAACCACGCTCCCAACATGAAGGAAGCGATACTCGGGGATGATCTTCCCTGGCCGGAACTGAGCGGCGACGACCTCCGCGACTTGCGAGCCTACTTCGACCAATCGCGGTGACGTCCGTCGGCCTCGTCGGAATCCGACCATCCGGAACGCATGTGGCGCGTCAGCACGGGTCGTCCCGCACCGGACAGACACCTGGCACACGGCACCACGCGTGCATTTGCATCGCGCGACCCCGTCGCCCCGACTCGTTCTTCCGCCGGAAGCCGGCGGGGCCGCGGGGCGAACCATGAGCCACTCGCACAGGAGGCTTGGCGAAGATGAAACGACTGTTGACACTGGTTTCGCTCGTCGCGCTCGTCGGCACAGCGTTGGCCGCCGGCCCACCGACACCGGAGCAGTTGGCCGGCGCGAAGTACTTCGGCGCTCGTGGCTGTAAGGCGTGCCACATGTCGAGGGCGCAAGGTCGGATGTACAAGATCTGGGAGGCAAGTTCACATGCTTCGGCCTACGACACGCTAGGCACCCCTCGCGGAAGAGCGGTTGCCGCCGAGCACGGTGTCGAAGATCCGCAGAACGATGAGCGGTGTCTGAAGTGCCACGCGACCGCGTTCGGCGTCCCGGATGCACGCAGAAACCGGCGCTTCACCGAGACCGAAGGCGTCAGTTGCGAGTCGTGCCACGGTGCGGGCCAGTACTACCGAAAAAGGCAGGTGATGTGCCAACTGGTCGCAGGAACGCTGACACGCGAAAGCGTCGGCCTGACAATACCTGCCGAGGCGACGTGCGTCGGGTGCCATAACGACGAGAGCCCGACTTGGTCGGGGTCGTTCAACTTCGAAGAGATGCTCGCCAAGATCGCGCACCCGATCCCGGAAGCGCGCAAGCAGAAGATCGCTACAGAGGGCTGCGGCGCGACCGGCAGGTAGCAGCGACTGGTCCGACGAGCCCTCATTCAGAAACGTCACGTTCCGGACGAAGACCCGCGCCACTTGTGTGGCGTGGGTCTCGTTCGTCAGGCCCACCCCGTGTGCGCATCTCCGGCTGCGCACGGGTGCGAGTCGCTCATTTCGATGCATCGAGCGCCACGGGACGCCTGTTTCGCCCTACCAGCCGAAGCGCGAACTCGAAGCCGCTGAACGCGTTGGCGACCTTCACCAGAAACCGATTCCTGCCGCTCCGCAAACGCGCCATGGCGCGGTCGTCGTCCAGTTCCAGCCCGCGCGCGACGTCGGTGAAGATCGCGAGCCGGCCGTTGACCCACAGCGCGGCGCCGTCGTCGCTGCCGAGGCGCACCTGCACGTTCACGTCGCGCGGAACGTCCACCTCGGTGTAGGCATACGCTACCTGGTAGTCCGTGCTGCCGGGTCGGAACAGCGCACGGAAGTCGACTCTGCCGTACGCGTCGGCGCTTTGGTACGTCTGCCACGAGACCGGGCCGCGCTTGCCGTCGTAGGTAGCTTCGAGGTCGATCCCTCGCTCCGGCGGCAACTCGATCGTCATGCCGCGACCATCCGGGTTCGGGAACGGCCCGAGCACGTGCCAATCCGTGACGAACCCCAGCGCGTGAGCGACTTCGAGGTCCCGGCCCAATTGAAGCAACGCGGTAATCTCTCGCCGGCGCTCGGGCCGGAGGTTCGTGTCGTTCCAGAGACGGCGGAACGATGCCACGTCGCGCTCTATGTTGCCGAGGCCCCACCGGACGGTCGACATCTCGATCACGTCGGCAAGGGCCGGGTCCGAATCGATCTCATCGGCGACCGCGAACGCCGAGTCCAGCGCCGTCGCGACGAGCAGCGGATCGGCCTGATCCTGGTACAGCCGCTCGACGGGTGCCTGCGCCCTGGCCATCCGGTAACCGTACCGTACGCGACGCAGCCGTTCTAGGATCGCGGCCGCCTCATCGGCGGGGGCCTCATGTGCTTCGCGTTCGGCTTTGTCGAGCATCGCTCCGGCTTCGGCCAGGAACTCAGGCGTCATCACCCGCGCATATCCTCGCTCCATGTCGTCGTCGTATGGCACGTCGGCGACAGCTTCCTCGAACATGCGGCCATACTCCGCCATGGCATCCCCAGCCGGACCGAACATGTTCGCATAGAAGCCGCGCACTATCTCGTCGACGTCGGCCGACAGGTTCCACGACAGCTTGGCCGCAACGTAGATATTCATCGTCTGCGTCCACCAGTGGGAGTGCGTCTGGCTGTAGAACCCGTTCACTCCGTTCCTGCGCACCCACGGCAGGTCGCGTCTGATCGAATGCACAAGGCCGAGCGGGCCGCTCCAGTGGTACTGGCCATAGTAGTCGTAGAGGTACACGTTGGGCGAGAGCGCATTCCAACCGACGACGTACCCGGCGAAAGTGCGGTTCCGCTCGCACTGAGCGTCGTCGATGGCGTGGTTCTGGCAGTAGGACCATGGAGTGTGCACGACGACCGGCCAGAGCATCGGGTGCGGCCTGACGACTTCGGGCGGCGCGGTGTGGTTCAGATAGGCGTAGAACGCGAGGTATTTGCCGGGGTGCGTCTCGCCAAGTCGTTCGGCCACTTCGTTGAAGAAATGCACGAGCCGATCGGTGAACGACCCGTCCTCGGCCAACGGGTTCACTCCCAGCTCGGCGTCCAACGCGACGCATCGCTCGCAGCGGCAGAAACGGTCGTTGTCGTTAGGGCTGAGCGAGAACGAGATCGCATCGGGGTTCCGCCGGAAATGCCGGCGGGTGGCCTCGACCGTTAGCTCGACGACTTTCGGATCCGTCGTGCAGAACTGGTCGCTGCGCTCTTCGCCGCCGGCCAGCGCGAACCATTCGGGGTGCTCGGATCGCAACGTGGGCGAGATAATGTTCGCCCAGTTGTGGCTGTGATGCACCGCCGGAATGTCCAGCATTCGGTTGCGCCGTTGCCACTCA
>CAZSJP010000482.1:0-4314 GCA_964606675.1 uncultured bacterium | reverse complement strand
GCACAGGCCGGCGAACGCGATCCACCCGACGCGCGAGCTTTCCGACCATCGAGCCAACCCGTACAGGCTGCAGAGCAGGAAGAACAGTACGGCAACGTGCGAGAAGCCGCCGATCGCTTGTTGGTTGATGGATGGATTCAGCGCCGTCTGCCCAACCGCCACTAGGGCCCACCCCGGCCCCACCCAGATGCGACAGAGGAGAAACAACACCAGCAACGAAGCCGACGCCAGGATCGGGTCGACGAGGAGAGCGGCAGTCGGGCCGAACAGTCGGTCTGCAGCGGCCAGGGCAACCGGGAAGCCGGGAGGAGCTTTGCTGTAGTAGCGTCCGCCGCCGACGGGTACCCAGTGACTGGCGGCATACTGGATATCGGACTCCAACTCGACGTAGGAACGCCCGTAACGTGCGATGCGCATAGCATGTCCGTGATACGCATTCGCGTCGGCGGTGCTCGTGGCAGGCTCGAAGAATGAGAGAACGAAGGCCAGGTGCGAAACGGCAACGGCGACGGCGACCACCGTCCCTCCCGAAAAGCGGCGCCTCATCGAGGTGCTAGCCCACATGCTGCATTTCTCCCGCCAAGGGGACGCATCGCCGCGCCGCGTCGATGGCAACGGGGAAGCTCTCCGCCTACCACGCGACACGCAACACGCAACGCGCACCTAGTGCAAATGTAAGCCTGCTACTCGACCGCGCCCACAACGCGACGCGCTGTCGACCAGATCCGGATGCGAATGGGCGAGACACGCACTCTAGGGCCGGGTCGAGCGGATTCGGTCCGTTGCCCGATCCGGCCGGTCGCCAGGGGTTGGCTCCGGCCCGGCCTTTGGGTAGCATCCTGTCTTCTCCAACGCACGCCGCAACCTGTAACGTGAGAGGCACCCCCCGGATGAAACACGCTCCAGCCAAACGCTCCGAGATATCGCGCCATCGGTGGCGCGCCGCCCGTCGTCTGTCGGCCGCACTGATGGCCGGCGTGGTTGCGCTTGTCGCCGCTCCATCCGACGGCGTCGAGATACAACGCCTCTGGGCGGCCAATCCCGATATGATAATGGAAGGCGCCCCGATGGTCGTCGACCTGGACGGCGACGGCGACGACGAGATAGTCACGGCCGCCTACGAAGCCGTCATCGCGATCGATGGCTCGGGCGGGGAGATGTGGCGGTACGATACCCGCGGCAGGTACTCCACCTGCCCCGCCATCCTCGAAAGGGACGATGACTCGCCGCTGATCTACGCAACAGACAACCGCGGCGTCCTCACGTGCCTGGATGGCAGCGGCGACGTCGTATGGCAGGTGGAGATGTCGCCGGTCTTCTGCGCATCGCCGGCGCTGGCGGACCTGGACGGCAATGGGATCATCGAACTCGTGCAAGGCGACAAACGGGGTGGCGTAACGGCCTTCGATGCCTCGACCGGCGCGGTCGTGTGGAAGCGGCAGATCGAAGGCGAGTGCGCCAGCCCCGCTATCGGCGACCTGGACGGAGACGGAACGCCCGACATCGCCATCGCAACAGGTGCGGGGAAGGTGTTCGTCCTTGACGGGGCCGGAGTGGCCAAATGGGAGTTCGCTCTCGGAGTCGCCTCGCCGGATTGGGCGACGTGTTCGCCGATCATGTTCGGCACATCGTTGGGCGACGTACGGATTGCCGCCGCATCCAACAACGGACGATTCGTCTGCCTGGACGCGGAAGGCAACGTGCTCTGGGAACGACCGACGGGCGCCTCGATCGCGTCGACGATCTCCGTCGGCGACTTCGACGCCGATGGGCGAGCCGACCTGTTCGCGGTGACACAACTCGGCGTACTATACCGATTCGACGAGGAAGGGCGCGCGCTGTGGAACATCGACACGCAGGGCCGTAGCCTGGCCGCCGGCGCCATCATCGATATCGACGGCGACGGATCTCTCGAGTATGTGCTCTGCACCCAGCAGGGGAACATGCTGGTCTTCGACCGGGCGGGCAACGTCGTCTTCAACCATCAGTTCAACAACCGGACCATCAACGTGACGCCGGCCTTCGGCGACATCGTTACCGATGTGCCGGGCCTCGAGCTCGCCGTTACGGGCGGCGAGTCGGGAGAGGCATTCTGCTTCTCAACCGGAGCGCCCGACGACGCGGCCCGCGATTGGTGGACCTACAGAGGTGACAATCGCCTCACCGCGGCATGGTTCGGCGTCGCCGATGCCAACGAGGTGACGATGACGCCCAGCGGCCTGAGATGGAACGCGATCCTTACAGGAGGAGGCGCTACGTTCCACATCGCGAACCCGATGCCCGGCGGCGACGACCTACGAGCCGAAGCCGTGTGCGTGCGTCCAGACGGGTCGCGGCAGGCGGCGGTGGGCAAGGTCGTCGGAGAGAGAGGTCTGTTGGAGATGCCGGTCTCGATCACTGCGCCGGGGTCCTACAGCTTCCGCTGGGCGCTGGTCGATGCATCGGGGAACCGCCTTGTCGAAGGCTCGCGAGAGCTTACTCTGACACCGTACGAGAACGATCGGGCGCTGGCAGCACGCGCGGTGCTCGCCCTCGACCGTGTTGCCGGCGATACGACAGCCGTCTCCGGCGATCGCGGCCTCGCCGGAGCGTTGCGCCACGAGTCCTCGGAGATTGCGGCCGAGGCCGATGCCGTGACGTCGCTGCAGATGGCGGCGCCCGGTGCTTCGCGGGCGTTCATCGTCGATCTCGACCGGCGCACGGCGGCGCTCAACAGACGTGCGGAAAGGGCGATTGCTCTGACGAACGTCGCGGAAACCATGCTGGCAGACGGCCGAAAGAACGAGTCGATCGTGGCCTTCGAGGGCACGACGTGGGAGAACCGCGACGTCGACAAGCAGCTCCCCGCCGAGGCGACCAGCCCATTGCGCATCAGCCGACGGTGTGTGACAGGCGAGCACGAGCCAGTGTCGATCAAGCTACTGAACGTCACGCTCGACCCGATCGACGTGCGTTGCCGCGTAGAGACCGGGGCGGGAGCGCCCGTGGCAACGGCGTACGAGGTCGTGTCGGTCCCGACCAACCAGGGCACAACCGCGTGGGACCCCATCCAACCCTTGGGAAGCCGCACCATCGCGATACCGTCGCTCGAAACGCGCGAAATATGGCTCGATCTCGACCTGGCGCGCGCGAGGCCGGGCGAACATCGCATCGTGCTCCTGCTGACATCGGTGGCGGACACGTCGCGAGTCGAGATAGAACTCGACGTGTTGCCGTTCGAGATGGCCGGATTCGGCGCGATGCGGCTGTGCGGCTGGTCGAGTTACAACGCCGAAGCGGTCGAGGATCTGCTTGCCCACGGCAACACGGTCTTCACGAGAGGTCTGCCCAGCGCCACAGTCACGGAAGGCAACGACGGGCCGGCGATCGAGATCGACTTCTCGGGCCTCGACGAGTTCATCGCTCCTCTGGCGGGGCACGACGCGTTCCTGCTGATGAGCGGCGTACCTCGGCTCGGCGCCCCTATGGAAGACTCCGCCTACGTGCCGCGCCTGGCCGACTACCTCGAACAGCTCATGACGCATCTGGCGGCCAACGGCATCCCGGAGGATAACGTCGCTCTATACCCGCACGATGAGCCGGGCGGGCACGGCTGGGACACCGTCAACGAATACATCGCGTTCGGACGACAGGGCCTGAAGGCGCGCCCGGGTCTCAAGTTCTACGTCAACGGCGGCGGCGATCTGTCGATGTTCGAAGCGCTGAACGAGGTAGCGGCGATCTGGTGCCCCGGCTACTACATGCTGCCCGAAGGCACGCCGGAGATGGAGTTCCTGAGGAGAAGCGGCAAGACCATATGGTCGTATGACTGCGGCTACGCCTACGCCCGACCCACCGGAGCGAATACGAAGACGATCAACGTCGCAGCGCAGTACAGGATGGCCGCGCCGTTCGGATTCAGCTTCGGCGCCACGGGCATCGGCTACTGGAGCTACAACGTCGGCGAGCCGATGTGGGGTGCCGCCGCGCAGGAATACCCGATGGTATATGCCAACCCAGATGGCTCCATCACGTCGTCACGCCGATGGGAGGCGGTCCGAGAGGGGATGGAGGACGCGCGGATACTGATCGCGCTGAACGAGAGACTGGCTGACGACGCGGTGTCCTGGGCGGGCGAGGACAGGATACGCAACCTCATCGACGACCCGGTGTCCGAGGCGGCGAAGGAGAAGATACGTAACCTCATCGACGGCACGCTTGCCGGGCTCGCGAATCAGTCGCTCGACGAGGTGCGCCTCGGCGTTGCGCGCTACGCCCTCGACGCCACCAACAACGATGCCGCCGTGGCCGACTTCCGCGCCGAGCTGCTCGATT